>CAZJRL010000001.1:0-46168 GCA_964548425.1 uncultured Zetaproteobacteria bacterium
AAAGTGTGCACCGGCTTCAATGGCTGCTTCGATACCGATCATGGTATTTTCCGGAAAGCGGGTCGCATAACCCCGATGAGCGATCAGTTTAACCTGCATGGATTTCAGTATAGAACAAAACCTTCTGTCTCACCGCGGGGGGCGCAAAGGACGCAGGGTAAAAACCATAAAATATTTACCGCAACCTACGCACCGAACTCTCCCGGGGAAACCTTAAACCACGAATGAACGCGAATAGGTGCGATATTTGACAAATGTAACATCCTTGATCCATGCTTCAGCTATGGATATCAAGAAAGCCATGCTCGCCGCCATGCAGGAATATCTCCTGCCGGAATTGGAAGGTATTAAATCCGGTCAAATGCGTCTGGAAGCGGGGTTGACCGCTGTCAACAAGCGGCTGGACGATGTGAACCAGCATCTGGCGGATCAGAGTCGGCGCATTGATGAAGTCAACAAGCGCATCGATGCCGTGCGCGAGGAATTGAGTGGCAACATCAACGCCGTGCGCGAGGATCTCAGTGCCAGGATTGATGCAAGCAACAATCGCATCGATGCCGTTCGCTCGGAATTGAACATTAGAATTGATGAGGGCAACCACGCAGTTTATGAAACAAACAAACGCCTGGACAAACTCTATGACGTGGTCGTACGTCGGGATGAGCATTCTGCCATCGTCATTAAAATCAACGAAATGGATCACGACATTCGGGAAATAAAACAGCAACTGGCGGCATAATCCCATACGCCAGAATCGTTCCTACATCTTTGATTGTCCTCTGTGTCCCCTGCGGTGAAATCCCGTAGGTTGGGTTGAGTGCAGGCTTAGGCATGCGCCGCATGCTCCAACTGTTCCATGGCCCAGGCATTCAGACTTTTCCCATGCTCTGCGAATGCCTGTGCTAACCGCCCATGTCAAGGTTCTTGTTTTTCTTCTGTCTCCTTTGCAGTCCCGTTTTTGGGGATCACTTCAGGGCTGACCTGTGGCGAAATGACACACGCATGCGTGGTATGTATTGACCCTGTGACGGGGGTCACCCATATTTCGCCAGTCCTCCCAACAGGACCCGTGGATTCTCTGCCTGGCCCGGCCTGCATATAAAGCATGTGAGGGTAACAGGCAGGTCGAAGGGAAAAACGGGAATAGAGGGGAGACACTTTTAACAAGGCTCTGCGGAGTCCGCCATTGATTAGCAATAATCCCTGGCATCAGATCGACAACAAGGCTCGTAGAGTCAAATAAATTGAGAGGATATAACAACATGAAGAAAATGATTTTTTCTGCTGCTGCTTTTGCCCTCGTCGCGGTTTCCGGCATGGCGCTGGCCCCGACCACGGCATCGGCTATTCCGGCGTTTGCACGCCAGACGGGAGCGGCCTGCTTAAGCTGCCACTTCCAGGCTTTCCCGGCCATTAACGCCTTTGGCCGCGCATTCAAGATGGGTTCGTTCACCGATGTGGGTGATGAGGCTCTGGTTGAGGACGACAATCTGTCCCTGCCGGCTGTACTGAATGCTTCGGTTGTGATTCGTGGCGATATGACGAATACGAACCCGGCCGGTGCTGGTGCGTCGACAACAGTGTACAACGTCCCGTCCGAAACCCCGATCCTGATTGGCGGCCGCATTGGCACCAACAGCGGCGCCTTTATCGAGTTCGCCAATGGCGGTACTGATACCGGTGCAGGCGGTGGTGCAGTCACCGTAGGTAACTGGCAGTTCCTGAACTCCTTTGATGTCGGCGGCTTCAAGGTTGGCCTGAGTGCGCACAACTCCGGTTTTGCCGCTTCCGGCATTATGGAAGTGTCCAACGTGTTCGGTCAGCACGGTGGCAAGTTGGGCGGCAAGTCTCTTTCCGCCATGCAGAACCTGGGCTTCCGTCAGGGCATTCTTGGCGTGGGCACATGGATCGGCAATGATCTGGGTATTGTGCAGTTTTCCCTGGTTGCGCCTGGCGCCGCGCAGGGTACGAATGTTGGTGGTAAGTTCGGCAAGCTGGTTCGCGTGATTGCTACGCTGGATGTGGCTGGTTGGGACACCCTGATCGGCTTTACCAACATCAGCGGTTCAGCCGGCAAGACGGTTGCCACTGGTGGCCCGGGTGAACAGCCCATGAACATGCAAGCGATTGACGTGCAGTTTCAGGGTGACGTGGGCGACATGAGCGTAGGCGTCTATGGTGACTGGATGCAGGCCAATGGTAGAACCGCTGCCGATGGTAGCGGAAACGGCAACATATTTGGTGTGACAAATGGTGCGAGCAATACAACCAATATCGCCGGTACTGATAGCAACGGTTTCTCCATCCGTGTGGAAGCCAAGCCACTCGATCGTATTCTGTTTGGTGTTGGCTACGGTTACGAGAAACAGACTACGGCTTTAACAAGCCTGACTGTCAAGCAGTTTCAGGTTGCCGGGACCTATGAGGTCTACCAGAACTTCGATCTTAATCTGATCTATAACTCCAAGAAAGACGAAGTTACGAACGGTGCGGGTATCGGCGCAACCGGAACAACAACGCTTGAGTTCGAGGCGCTGTTGTAAGAAACACTCTTCGGAGTATTTCATTTGCTAAAAAAGGGAGGCCCTCGGGCCTCCCTTTCTTTATCCCACCCTTAGGGGTCAGGTCTGCTATTGTACTACACCCCGCAGGGTTCTAACCTTACCGCATGGCCAGGCCGTTACGCATTGAATACGAAGGCGCACTATACCACTTGACTTCCCGTGGAGATCGTCGGGAAGCTATTTTTGAGGACGATCAAGACCGTCGCCGATTTCTGAGAATTTTGGGTGATGTTATTGGTCAAATGGGATGGAAATGCCATTGCTATTGTCTGATGGATAATCACTACCATTTGGTGATTCAAACTCCGGAAGCAAACCTCTCCAAAGGCATGCGCCAGCTTAACGGGGTGTTTACTCAGGACAGCAATCGCCGCCATGATCGTTGTGGCCATTTGTTTCAGGGGAGATTCAAATCTATTGTCGTAGACTCGGATGCCTACCTTCTGGAGCTATCCCGTTACGTGGTGTTAAACCCGGTGCGGGCAGGTATGGTAGCCGACCCGGCTGATTGGTACTGGAGTAGCTATCAGGCTACTGTGGGGAGAGAGTCCTCTCCTGCCTGGCTGGAAACCAGGGAATTGTTGTCGTATTTCTCTAGCCATATGGGGATAGCGCAACACAAGTACGCGGCATTTGTTGCAGAGGAAATGGACAAGAAGAGTATATGGTTGGAAATCAACAGGCAGATATATCTGGGCGATGACGAGTTTGTTGCCAAGGCGCAGAGCAGGGTGAAAGGCATGGAAAATGATGAAAATATTCCCCGTGTACAGCGCCTGCATCCGCCCGGATCGTTGGCGGAGATTGCCGCACAGTATGAGGGGCGTAATGAGGCAATCGTGGCTTGTTATGCAACAGGGGAATATAGCTATTCTGAGATCGCCGAGTATTTTGACATCTATTTTACTACCGTGGGGCGTATCGTGCGCAATGCGCGAAAAATGGTACAATAGCAGACCTGACCCCATCAGCTATTGACCTTTGCCGGTGTAAGCGCTGGAATGCCGCGCATGAAACAAATTTCCCAGCTTCTTTTTTTTACATCCATCCTGCTGGTGGCAGGTTGCCAGGGTATGCCGCAGATGTTCTGGCCGGTAGACGACAACAAACCGGATTACGCCCGCAGTGGTAAGGATACTCCACGCTCCGAAGGCCGCGCACCATTGGATGTTCCGCCGGAATTGCGTAAGGAAATTGAGGTTCCGATGCCGGACAAGGTGGCGACTGAGGCGGCACAGGGCGGTGCGCGGATATCTGCCAGGGAGAAGAAACTCATTGCGGGCAAGGCCGTGAGTCTGGATACGCGGGTGTATGATCAGAGCGCGGCGCATGTGTTTTCCGCTGTCGTTGATTCAATGACTGCACTCAATATGCCGGTAGAAAGTGTGGATTCGCCCAGCGGTACAATTACCTCGGCCTGGATTCGCCATGATTCAAACAACACGAATACCTATATGGGCTCGCTCCTGAATGTATTTGGATCAGGGCCGGTGCATACGCGCCATCGCTTTATCGTACGTGTATTTCGCATGAAGGATGGCAAGACACAGTTACAAATTCGAACGTTGGCGCAACAGTTTATGGGGCGGCATTGGGCGAATAAGATACTCAAGCGTAAAGCGGCCGATGAATTGTTTGCTGCGGTGGAAGAGCGTATTGGCGCGCAGATATCCGATGATACGGGAGCATCCCTGCCAACGGGCAATCCATAAGCCTTTTTACCGCAGGGGTCGCGAAGGACGCAGAGGAAAAGCAGGAAATTCTTGTAACAAATACCATCTTTATAGCCAACATATCGGACGATACTCGAAGGGTAATAGGGTCGCTTTTTCAATAAATCAATTTTTCCCTCTGCGTACTCCGCGTCCCCTGCGGTGAAATGGATGTTTATTCGGTCAGAAGTGAGGTAAGAGCCTTGCCCGGGTCAGGCTGGCGCATCAGTGATTCACCAATTAGAAAACCATATACACCCGCTTGGTTCATATAACGGATATCTTCCGGCGTATGGATACCGGATTCAGTGATGATGGTTTTCCCATACGGAATAGCCGGCAATAGTTCAATTGTTGTGTCCAGTGATGTGGAGAAATCGTGCAGATTACGGTTGTTTATACCGACGAGCTGCGTATCCAGCTTCAGCGCCCGCTCCAGTTCCTCCCTGTTATGTACTTCTGGCAGGATGGAAAGTCCCATCTCTCTGGCGGTTGCAGTCAGATCGGCGGCCAGTACATCATCCACCATGGCCAGAATGACGAGAATCGCGTCGGCACCCAGTGCCCGCGTTTCGATAATCTGATAGGGATCGAGCATAAAATCCTTGCGTAGAATGGGAAGATCAACCTTCTTCCGGATATCCGACAGATAGGCATCATTTCCCTGGAAATATTGTTCATCGGTAAGAATGGACAGGCAGCTTGCCCCTCCGGCCACATAGGATTTAGCGATGGCCGCCGGATCGAAATCTTCGCGGATCACGCCCCTGGACGGGCTGGCTTTCTTGATTTCGGCAATGACGGTATTTTTATGATCTGAAACACGAGCCGTCAAGGCCCCGGTAAAGTCGCACGGCGCATACTTATGTGCGCGTACCAGCATTTCAGCTTCTGTTACACGAGACTTTTTCTGTTTGACCCATTTGCGCTTGTATGCAGCGATTTCCTCAAGAATCGAACTCATGATTTTTCACCGCGGGGGACGCGGAGGACGCAGAGGAAATTCATAAATGATTGACCATCCTTTTAATACCGTCACGGAGGTGGACAGTGTTGAAGTTGATGAGAAGCCCCAATGCGGAATGAACCTCCATAGCGGCATGAATGATTTCACCGCTGGTCTTGTTTAATCTCTGCGTCCTTTGCGTCCCCTGCGGTGAATCCCTCATGTTCTTTGGGTAAAGGCGACGAGACTGGCAAGCACCTCCGCCGCCTTCCCGCTATCAATGGTTTTGGCGGCAAGGCGTAACCCTGTACTGATACCATCGGACGCACCTGCCACCCATAACGCCGCAGCGGTATTGAGCAGCACGATATCTCGCGCTGGCCCCTGCTTTCCACCCAGAATATCGCGGATGATAGCGGCGTTGGCATCGGCATCACCGCCAGCCAGTTTATCTGAATTGGCATACGGCATGCCGAAGGCTGCCGGGTCAATCTCAAATTCACGCAATGGAGCATGTTGCTCAACCCAAATAGCATCGGTGAGGGTGGTCGTGGTAATTTCATCCAGTCCGTCACGGCCATGGACTACCAGTGCGCGCTGGATACCCAGTTGCTGTAGGGCGCTCGCGACCAGTTTGAGTTTGTCTTTTGCATATACGCCGAGCACCTGATAGCCGGCATTGGCCGGATTGGTCAATGGCCCCAGAAGATTAAAGATGCTGCGTACGCCTAATTCGCGGCGTGGTGCAGCTGCATGCTTCATGGCTGGATGATGTGCTGGCGCAAAGAGGAAGCCGATACCTGTTGTGTCAATGCATTCCGCCACCTGACCCGGTGCAATATCAAGTTTTACGCCCAGGGCTTCCAGCACATCTGCGCTGCCTGATCTGGAGGAAATGGCCCGATTGCCGTGTTTGGCGACCGGCACCCCTGCTGCTGCTACTACAAGCGCAACGGTCGTGGAAATATTAAAAGTGGAGGCGCCATCGCCACCCGTACCGCAGGTGTCGAGCAGGCCGGTGCTGCATGGATGAATGCCGGTAGCGGCAGATCGCATGGCACGCGCCGCTCCGGCGATGATATCCGGCGTTTCACCCCGGATGGAGAGCCCCATCAACAGAGCTCCGATCTGGGCTGGGGTTCCGTTTCCCTGCATAATATTGCCGAAAACAGATTCCGCATCCTCCGCACCAAGTTCACCCCCGGCCTGAATCACGCGCAGGGCATCCTGAATATTCATGGTCATGTCATCTCCCTGTGACAAAAGATCCACCGCAGGGGACGCGGAGGACGCAGGGTAAAAGATTGGCATAATTAAAAGGCTGCCCTGTCACCCTTCGAATATCGTCTGATATGTTAGCTATAGGGGGACATTTGTCACAAGAGCTTTCCTGTTTTTCCTCTGCGTACTCTGCGTCCACTGCGGTGAAATGTTTATAGACTGACATTAAGAAAATTTTGCAATAATTGATGGCCATGTTCGGTAAGAATTGATTCGGGATGGAATTGCACACCGAATGTCGGGTGTTCCACATGCATAAGCCCCATCAGTTCGTTCTCATCCGTCCATGCGGTTCTTGTCAGTATATCCGGTAACGGTTCCTCAACAATCAGCGAGTGGTAACGGGTTGCGGTGAACGGAGAAGGGATACCTTCCAGAATGCCACGACCATCATGTATCATCGGGCTGGTCTTGCCATGCATCAGGCGCGGAGCACGCACGACGCTACCGCCAAAGGCTGCCGCAATGGATTGATGGCCGAGGCAAACGCCAAGGATGGGGATGCGGCCTGAGAATCGTTTGATGACATCCACGGAAATGCCCGCTTCGCGGGGTGTGCACGGACCCGGCGAAATCACGATATGGGAGGGTGCCATGGTACCAATGTCTGCCAGTGAAATTTTGTCATTGCGTCGCACTTCCGGTGTTTCGCCCAGTTCTCCAAGATACTGCACCAGATTGAAGGTAAAGGAATCGTAATTGTCGATCACCAGAATCATGTGTCACCTTCTTCCGCAACGGTTCCGGCTCGGACCTGTGCTTCGGCCAGCGCAACCGCACGAAACATGGCCGTGGCCTTGTTCACACATTCCCTGTGTTCATTGGCAGGGATGGAGTCGGCGACAATACCCGCACCTGCCTGGATGTGCACCTGGCCGCCATGAATGACCGCCGTACGGATGGCGATAGCCGTGTCCATCCGCTCGCCACCGAAACCGATATAGCCGACACATCCGGCGTACGGACCCCGTGCCACCGGTTCGAGTTCACGGATAATTTCCATGGCACGTACCTTCGGTGCACCGGAAACCGTACCTGCCGGAAAAGTGGCTGCCAGCAAATCAATGGCATCCACATCCTCCCGCAGTTCTCCCTCGACCTGGGATACGATATGCATCACATGCGAATAACGTTCAATAGCCATGGATTCAGTCAACCGGACCGAGCCATACGCACATACCCGGCCCAGGTCATTGCGCCCCAGGTCCACCAGCATCACGTGCTCGGAACATTCCTTGGCATCGGCCAGCAATTCCGTTTCCAGGGCCTTGTCTGCATCAGGTGTGGCACCCCTCGGACGTGTGCCTGCAATGGGGCGGACCACGGCCTTGCCACCTTCGCGCCGGACCAGTATCTCCGGCGATGATCCAACCAGAATGGTATCGCCAATATGCAGGTAGAACAGGTAGGGGGATGGATTGATATGGCGCACGGCACGATAGATGTCAAACGGATCACAGGCCAGTGATTTGGAGAAGCGTTGCGATAATACCACCTGAAAAATATCACCGGCATGAATGTATTCCTTCGCTTTGGCAACAGCAGCTTCGAAATCAGCTCTCGTAGTTTGAGCCTTTGGCGCCACGTTTCCGGAAGCTATCGTATCCAGATTCATGGCCGCGGCTTCCTCACCTTCGTAAAGGCTTTGTTGCATGCGATCAAGTACGGTGGCTGCTTCATCGCCTGCATGTTTCGGCAGGCGTACGCAGCATGTTAAGGTGCCGCGCAAACTGTCGAATACCATGAATCGGTCCACCAGCAGGAAGGCTGATTCCGGCGCCCCGACGGGATCGGGCAAATCATCCGGGATATTCTCAAAATGCGAAATCAGTTGATAGCCGAAATAGCCGACAGCGCCGCCGGTAAAGGGCAAGTCATCAGCGGTCAGTGATGGCTGTGCAATAACTGCCTGCCGCAGCCATTCAAGGATGTTACCGGAAAAATCCTCGTTCCTGCCATCACGATAGATCAGGTGGGTGTGCTCTCCGTGCACTGTAGCGCGGCAGGCAGGACTGATGGCGAGTATGCTAAAACGGCCCCAGCGTTCCCCGCCTTCCGCCGACTCAAGCAGAAAGCAGTCGCCGCGACGCAAGAGATGGGAAAACACGCCCGGCGGCGTTATGCAGTCAGTTGATAAAGTACGGCGAAACAGGTGGTAATTATTCATGTATGATTGACAATGGCATTGGCCTATGGCTCAATGCGCGGCCTTGATATTCGAGGTCATTTTTCGATGAGTATCGGGGCCATAGCTCAGCTGGGAGAGCGCTACAATGGCATTGTAGAGGTCGGCGGTTCGATCCCGCCTGGCTCCACCAGATACGACAGGACCGGGTTTGCATACCATGGCACGCCCGGTTTTTTTATGCGGGGCGGGCATGATTAAACGACCCCGAAGCAAGCAGCGGGGTGTTTGCCTTCTTGCATGCTGCGTGCAGGCAAGGATAACAACCAAAATCAAAATTACTCACCACAGAGGACACGAAGAATAAATCCGGGAGTAAAAACCCCTTGGTTTTAATGGCTTCATGACCTTCATGGTAAAAAAGTCCTGTGCGTTTTGCATGAGATTTCACTACCAAGAGGCTAAAACCGTGCCAGAATGTCCCGATGAATTTTAATCTGATGACGGGCGCGAACGGATGCCATCCAGCGGGCGAAACGAACCGCGCCTTTGGATTTGACCAACTCTGAACGAATACCGTTCGCCTGTTCGGCGAATTTTTTATCATCCGCCACAATCACACGTTTAACCTGTACAACGGCAAAACCCTGCGGTACTTCAAGAATATGATTTACAATTTGGCCCGACGGTGTGATGAAAGCTGCCTGCAGTACATCTGAAGTAAGCCATGTTGCATCCGTATCGCCTACGCCATTACTGCGCACGGGTTTGGACAGGTAAAGTGCCTGACCATGTTGTTGACCCAGCTTGTCCAGAGGCATATGCCCGGCCTCCTTCAGCAGCGATTCCGCCTGTCGGCGCGCGGCGTCATTTGCCGCCTGCCGGCGCACAGCGGCATAGACTTTTTGTGTGACCTTGGCGAAGGGTAAAATAGCGGGTTGCTGACGTTCCAGCACTTCAATGGCGGCAAAGCGGCCATCTCCCAGTTCCGTGACATCTACGGGAGCACCGGGGCGGGCGGAAAATATCTGTGAACGGAAGGCGGCATCTTTGGCAAAGAGCGGATCCGCCAGCGCCTCGTCCATACTGAGAGAATTAATTTCGCGCACCTGCATATTCAGGCTTGCGGCAGCGGCCTTGAGACTGTCTTCACGGCCCAGCGCATCATCCAGGTCCTGCGAAAGTTTGTAGGCTTCCTCATCTGCTTTGGCGCGCGCCAGTTGCCGGCGCAGTTGATCCTGTACTTCAGTCAGCGGTTTTGTTCTTGCCGGTTTGATATCCGTCAAACGAATAATATGAAATCCAAATGGCGTCTCCACAATGCCGCTTGTCTCGCCCTGTTGCATGGAGAATACGGTTTTATCAAATGCCGGCACCATTGTACCCTGTGTAAAATAACCCAGGTCACCCCCCTTTTTGGCCGTGACATCATCCGAGAATTTTTTGGCAACTGCTGAAAATGCCTTACCGGATTGAATTCGTTGCAGGGCTTTTTCAATCCTGGAGCGTGCCAGTTTACGCGTGTCGGCATCTGCATTTTTGGCAACCCGAACAAGGATATGGCTTGCCCGCCGTTGCTCCGGCCGGGTCAACTGATTCTTGCGTTCTTCATAAGCGGCATGGATGTCCGCATCGTCAATTTCCATATTTTTGGCAATAACAGCAGGATTAATCGTCACGACGGCCAGCTTGAGACGCAGGGGGGACCGATAGCTGTTTTTGTGCTTGTCATAGTATGTGCGGGCATCTCCGGCACTGATTTTGATGCCGGGTTCAATATCCAGCGGACGCACAATCAGGGCAGCCATCTCACGTTTTTCATACTCATTCTCAAAGCGTTTACGCACCTCCGCATCCGTAGCGGTCGCGCTGTTTGTGATTGCTTTCTGCAATGCATCTACCATCATATCCAGACGCAAATTTGTTTCATAGTCCGCGGGGGTGCGAAATCCCATATTGCGGGTAAGTATTTCATAACGGCGGGGGTCGAAATTGCCTGCTGACAGGAATGCGGGATTGCTGCGCACCCGGGAAAGCAGCACACTTTTGGGTGCAACCAGGCCCATGCTGTCAGCTTCATCGAGCATCAGATGGCGATTGATAAGGGTTTGCAGCGTTATCTGCTTTACCCCCATGCTTTCCATGGCTTTTTTGGAAAAGCTCTTGCCAAGTGCAGCACGGTAGTTGTTCACCTGGCGTTCATAGGCCAGATAAAATGCGGAATCGGATATCGGATTGCCATCCACTTCAGCAATAGTCTGGACGCGTGACCCCATAAAATAATCACCGACGCCCCAAAGAACAAAGGACAGAGCAACGCCACCCAGAATAAGTTTTGCCAGCCATGACTGGGCATGATTGCGCATATTTTCCAGCATAAAAATCCCCGTTGAAAGCCAATGAATTTGCTATTGAATGGATGTGGGACACTACTCAAGGGCGTGTAGTCACGCAATAAAGATATGGTGTAACAACTCAGCACCCCTATGCAAAGCTCCGCAACTGCTCAGATTGCCTGGATTTCCTCTGTCCCGCCTTCGCGGGATTGCATGTCCTCTGTGTCCTCTGTGGTGAGAAAAGGTTTTATCTGTGCATATCCGCGTTCATCTGTATCGCATTCATTCGCGTCATTCGCGTCATTCGCGGTTCGCTTGAAGCGTTTTGATTGTATGAGAAAGAACAGAGAAAGGTCAAGGACGAACCACGAATGTGTTTCAAAAGCTTGCAAGATCGCATGGTCTGACGTGGAATAGGGGCTATGTCTGTTCCGAACAGAAGCCAGTTGAGATGCACACTTAACAGCGCCTGTGATTGCGTGCATGTGTTATGCGAAATGGTTGAGGTCATGAGCCGACGGGCAGGTTTGAATGATAAGGAAACCAATCGTGTGGTATTGGCGGCGGATGAATTGTTCGCGAATATCGGTCAGCATGGCTATCATGGCAAAGAGGGACTCATTGAAATGACAGCCGAATGTGATGACGGTTCCCTGCGTTTTGAATTTCGTGATTATGCGTCGCCGCTGGTGAATGAATCCACATTGCATAGACAGACACCGGATGTCAGCCGGATACAGCCCGGCGGTCTGGGACTTTATCTGATCCATGCCTCCGTCGATGAGATGCGGCATCAGGTGATGGACGATGGTAACCTCTGGTTGTTGACCAAACGTTTGCACGTTTATCCATGAATAGTGCAGGCTAAATAATGAAGCCTTATGGAGAGTACCCGCAGATGAATTTATTACAATTTTATTAAAGGGAAGATCAGGCATGAAACTGGAAATCACAGAACACGAACCGGATGCAACCCATATAACACTCACCTTATGTGGTGTGGTGAATATCCATACGGCGACACAGTTGCGTCAGCGTCTGAAGCCATTTCTGGATGACCGGCATAAAGAGGTTCGGGTGGACCTGAGCCACGTAAATTTTATTGATTCGGCTGGTATTGCCACGCTTGTGGAAGGGTTGCAGTGGAGCCGTAACGATGGCCATCATTTTGTGCTGCGGGGTCTTTCGGAAAATGTGCGGGATATTTTTGAGTTGGCCAAGCTGGATACGGTATTTAAAATCGAAGACGGAAACTCTGGTTTAGACGCTGATTGACGCTGATAAAGGTAAGAGCCATGCCTCTGTATAAATCATGTACCATGAGTTCATCAATGAGATTACATCGTTCCTTTGCCTCTTGCAATGACAGCCCCGGACTTTTTACGAGGATATCCTGATTTGCGTACATTTATTGCTGATCTTGAAAAACGGGGGCTACTCAAGCGCATTTACACCGAGGTTAATCCCAGGTTCGAAGTGACAGCGATTGCTGACAAGGTATTACGCGCAGGCGGTCCGGCGTTGTTATTTGAGCATGTAACAGGCAGTAATATGCCGCTTCTGGCCAATCTGTTCGGTACGGCGGAACGTATTGCGCTGGGTATGGGGCGCGAATCAGTGGAGGAATTACGGCAGGTTGGCGAGTTGCTGGCTTATCTGAAAGAGCCGGATCCTCCCAAAGGTCTGAAGGATGTATGGGGCAAGCTTCCTGTATTGAAAAAAGTACTGCATATGGGGCCCAAAGTAGTCAAAAAAGCGCCGTGGCAGGAAGTGGTTTTAACCGGAGAGGATGTGGACCTGGGCCGATTGCCCGTTCAGACATGCTGGCCTGAAGACGCCGGGCCACTCATCACCTGGGGTCTGGTCGTAACCCGTGGTCCGAACAAGGATCGGCAGAATCTGGGTATTTACCGCCAGCAGGTGATTGGAAAGAACAAGGTCATCATGCGCTGGCTGAAGCATCGTGGTGGAGCGCAGGATCACCGGGAAGCGAGAAAATCCGGGGCCAGTGCGTTTCCATGCGCCGTGGTGATCGGGGCCGATCCGGCCACCATTCTGGCGGCGGTGGCGCCGATTCCTGATACATTATCCGAATATCAGTTTGCGGGATTGTTGCGTGGTGAAAAAACGGTGCTGGTTGATTGCCAAAGCGTTCCGCTCCAGGTTCCGGCATCCGCCGAAATCGTGCTGGAGGGCCATGTATCGCTGGATGAATATGCCGATGAGGGGCCGTTCGGCGATCATACGGGATATTACAATGAAGTGGAGCGTTTTCCTGTGTTTACTGTCGAGCGCATGAGTATGCGCCGGGATGCCATCTATCATTCCACCTATACCGGTAAGCCACCGGATGAACCCGCCATGCTGGGGCTGGCATTCAATGAGGTGTTTGTGCCGATCTTGCGCAAACAGTTTCCCGAGATTACCGATTTTTATCTGCCGATGGAGGGATGCTCCTATCGCGTGGCCATCGTTTCCATGAAAAAAGCCTACGCCGGTCATGCAAAACGGGTGATGTTCGGTATCTGGTCTTATCTCAGGCAGTTCATGTACACCAAATTTATTATTGTGGTGGATGACGACATTGACTGCCGTTCGTGGGCCGAGGTGATCTGGGCCATTTCCACCCGCTGTGACCCGGCGCGGGATTTTACCATGGTGGAGCATACGCCTATTGATTATCTTGATTTTGCTTCACCCGTTGCAGGTCTGGGTTCCAAGGTGGGCATTGATGCGACCCATAAGCTGGATGGAGAGACCACCCGAACGTGGGGCCGGAAAATTGAGCTGCCGGAAGATGTAGAGGCGCGGGTCGCATCCGTTCTGGAGGAACTTGGCTGTACGGAATAAAGCGGGATAGAAAGTAACAGGACGCATTGGTAGGCTTGCCGCCAACATGCGGGAGAGACAGTGACCTTTCAGGATTTAATTCTTACATTACAACAGTACTGGGCCGCGCAGGGATGCGTGTTGCAGCAGCCTTATGATTCATCCATGGGCGCGGGAACTTTTCATCCGGCCACGTTTCTTCGTGTGCTCGATGATAAGGACTGGCGCACCGCCTACGTGCAGCCCTGCCGTCGGCCAACGGATGGCCGATATGGCAAAAACCCGAATCGTTTACAACACTATTACCAGTTTCAGGTCATTCTAAAACCAGCGCCGGAAAATATCCTTGATCTGTATCTTGATTCCCTACGCGAAATCGACATCAATCCCGAAATGCACGATATTCGTTTTGTTGAAGATGACTGGGAATCGCCGACCCTTGGCGCGTGGGGTCTGGGCTGGGAAGTGTGGCTCAACGGCATGGAAATCACTCAGTTCACCTATTTTCAGCAGGTGGGAAGCGTCGAATTACCGCGCACACCGGGTGAAATCACTTACGGACTGGAACGATTAGCTATGTATATTCAAGGTGTTGAAAATGTTTACGATTTGACCTGGGTAAAAACTGCCAACGGTGAGAAAGTCAGCTACGGCGATGTTTTCAAACGAAATGAAGTGGAGTTTTCGGCCTATAATTTCGATCAGGTGGACACCGCATGGCTGCATGATCAGTTCGATCATGCCGAGACCGAGTGCAAACGATTGAAAGAAGAAGGCCTCGTCCTGCCAGCCTATGAGGAAGTAATGAAGGCCAGCCATGCCTTTAATCTACTTGATGCCAGAGGCGCTATTTCAGTTGCCGAGCGCCAACGCTTTATCGGACGGGTGCGTGGGTTGGCCAAAACCGTTGCCCGCGCTTATGCGGAAGTGGAGCAAGGATGAAAAAAGCAATAGGTGTTGCTTTTTTCATACGCGATTGTCTGGCTTGGCCTGCCATGAAAAGAAAAAATTTTTCAAGGTGATAATGCAATGAGTATGCACCTGCGTCCACAGCCCCTGCTGATCGAAGTCGGTACCGAGGAAATTCCGGCAGGCGTTGCGCCGAGCATGGGTGAGGCGCTGAAGACCACTGTCGAGAAGTTGCTTGCCGATGCGTGTGTGAACGTGAGTGAGTTGCGCCTTGGCGTGACACCGCGACGGCTGCTACTGCATGCGAGCGCCTGTCCTGTCATGCAGGAAGACCGTGAAGTAACCATCTGGGGCCCACCGGAAAAGGTTGCGTTCAAAGATAGTTCTCCGACCAAAGCCGCTGAAGGCTTTGCCAGAAAGTCTGGTATTGATATTGATTCTTTTGAGTTGACCGGCAAAGGTGATGGCAAAGGCTTGTATATGAGGGCGGTGCAAACCGTCAAAGGGCGCAATGTAGCTAATATTATTGCCGAAGCGATGCCTTCGATTTTACGCAAACTACCCAGTCCGAAACAGATGAAATGGAACGATGGCGATAACCGCGACGATGCATTTATCCGTCCGATTCGCTGGATTGTGGCGCGTTTGGGCGATGAAGTGATTCCTTTCTCATTTGCCGGTGTTAAATCAGGAAAAATATCGCGTGGACACAGGATTGTTGGAAAGATTGGCGAAATAGATGTGAAAGACCCGTTTGACTGGTTGTTGCAACAGTCCGTAATAGCAGATCGTGAAGCGCGGAAACTCAAAATTGGCGCACAATTGGCCGATGCAATGAATGCTGCAAACGTTGAACTGATTGAAGACCGCGACCTGCTCGAAGAAGTCACCGACTTAACCGAATGGCCGCAGGTGATTGCCGGACGTTACGATGAAGATTTTCTGCGCCTGCCGGAAGAAGTTGCGCGCATTGAATTGAAGCATCATCAGCGCTGTTTCGCATCGCAAACAGCCGATAGCAAGTCGTCCAATGTCTTTTTCACAGTCGCCAACATCGAATCGAAAGACCCGGCAGCAGTCGCACACGGCAACGAGCGCGTGGTCAATGCGCGTCTGGCCGATGCAATGTTTTATTTTGAACGTGATCCGCAAGAATCGTTGGAAGCACGCGTTGAAAAACTGTCCGAAGTTATTTTTCAGGATGGCCTCGGCATGGTCGGCGATCAGGTGCGTCGTTTAAGAGGATTCGTGCTGGATAATGCGAAAACACTCGATGTAAACGCCAACGACGCACAGCGCGCGGCCTATTTATGTAAATCCGACTTAACCACGGGGCTCGTCGGCGAATTTCCTGAATTGCAAGGCTATATGGGCGGCATTTACGCGAAAATGGACGGTGAAGACGATGCCGTTGCCAACGCTATTGCTGCGCACTATGCCCCGACGGGTGCAGATGATAATTTGCCGGACAATGCCATCGCTCGCGCCATCGGTATTGCCGAACGCGCCGATAAATTACTCGGTTATTTTCATCTCGGACGCGTCCCCACCGCCAGCGCCGATCCGTTCGGTCTACGTCGTGCTGCCATCGGTTTGATTCGATTGCTCGAAAGCGATGCTATGCCAGTCAAGATGACTTTGGCGCAAGTGCTGGACGAGGCGGCCAAGCAATGGAATCAGCAGCGCGTCACCATCGCCATCTCTGCCGAAACGAAACAAAAGGTGCGCGATTTTATCCATGACCGCTTGCTTGGCATGGCTCATTTTCCCAATGCGTTGCATGCTGCTTTGGGAGCATCAGTGGAGCGGCCCATGTATCAAACCGCCGCTGTAGCAGATTTACTTTTCCATTTTGCGGATTCGGAAACCGGCCAGGCAGTCGCCGCAGCGAATAAACGTATCGCCAACATTCTCAAAAAAGCAGGCGATGTTTCCGGCAATATTGATACATCATTATTGAGCGAGAATGCTGAAAAAACACTGTTTTTGGCGCTTGTGAAGACGGAAACGGGTTTTCCTGAAAAATCAGAGGAGCAACTTTCGATACTGGCTACGTTACGCGAACCCGTTGATACATTTTTCGACGATGTCATGGTCATGGCGGAAGATGCTGCGGTGCGTGCCAACCGTCTGGCACTTTTAGCACGCTTGCGGGCGTTGTTTCTTCGGCTGGCAGATGTCTCGCGGCTGTAATGGGACTGAGTCATAGAACTTCCTCTTGCTGATACACTGATCAAACTGATGGCTGCATGGCTGCTGTTGTTTGGCGCAGCACTTTGGGCTCGCCGCGAAGGATTGAAACTATCCGGACGCATGTTGATTGCATCGCTTCGCGGACTGGTGCAACTGTTGGCGCTGGCCTTTGTATTGCACTGGGTGTTCGATATCCAGTCACGCATAGCGCAGGGGTTATTGGTTCTCGGTTTTTGTATTATGGCCGGGCGCACCAGCGCGGGCCACCATGTTGATATGCATCATGCGTGGCTGGCCGCCAGTGTTGGTTTGGCCTGCGCATGTCTGGTCACGTTACCGTGGCTGGCTGTCAGCGGCGCCATCAATGCTGATACCCGCACCCTCATCCCGCTTGGCAGCATGGTGGCGGCCAATGGCATGAATGCCATTTCGATTATGTTTGAGCGGCAGGCGGGGGGCAGTGTTGTGGGCGATAGCATGCGTACCGCCATGATTCCAACCATTGACACACTGCGTGTGGTGGGGCTCGTGCATATGCCCGGTATTTTTGTTGGCATGACCCTGGCCGGCAGCCCTCCACTGGCTGCCGCCAGCGCCCAACTGGTCGTGCTGTACATGATTGTGGCTTCCAGTTTCACGGCCTGTATGGTTAGCTTCCTGATGATGAATCACTTTAATAAAGGAAGAGCATGCGCTTAAAACGTATCGAACTGGCTGGTTTCAAATCCTTTGTTGACCCTGTCAAAATTGATTTGAGTGACGGCATTACTGCTATCGTCGGCCCTAATGGCTCGGGAAAATCCAATATTGTTGATGCCATCCGCTGGGTGCTGGGGGAACATTCAGCCAGGCACCTCCGTGGCGGCGTCATGGATGATTTGATCTTTCAGGGTTCGGAAACGCGCCCGCCGGTCGGGGTGTGTGATGTCGAGCTGACATTTGCCGTTCAGTCCGGCCGGCTGGTCAGCCCGTATCACGAAATGGAAGAAATCCGTGTGCGTCGGCGTCTGACCCGCGAGGGGGGCTCGGATGCGTTTATCAACGGTAAAATGGTGCGTTTAAAGGATGTGGTGGACCTGTTCCTGGATACGGGTATTTCCACCCGTGCCTATGCGATTATTGAACAGGGATCCATCTCCCGCATGATTTCCGCCAAGCCGGAAGAGCGCCGTATCCTGCTGGAGGAAGCGGCGGGTGTGATGAAATATCGTGCCCGCAGACGGGAAGCCGAACTGAAGATGAATCATACCCGGCAAAATCTCGACCGGGTCATGGATCTGCTTGAAGAGGTGCGCACACAATGTCGGAGTCTGAAACAACAGGCCTCACGGGCGGAACGTTTCAGGAAGTTGCAGGATGAGTGGCAACAAACCCGGGCTTTATCCATGGGAATTCGCTACCGCCAGAATTTGGTGCGCTGCCACGAAGGAGAAAAGAAGCTTGAGGAAGCCAGGGTCGGGGAAGCACAGGCTGCCAGCGAGCATGCCGAGGTGGAAAACAGGCTTGCTAATGCGCGCCGGCAACTGATTTTGCATGAAGAACAGGCGCAACAGGTGCAGGACAAGCTGAGAGCAGCAGAGCAGAAACGTTCGGAACTCCAGCAACAGGCCGAACGACAGGCGGGAGAACGTCGCCTTTTAGCCGAACGTAAACAGGCTTTGGCATTGAAACTGGATGATGAAGTGGCGCGTGGCAAGCGCTTGCAACAGGAAATCAAAGCCATTGAGAGCCGCATCAGAAGCCATGATGACCATGCCCTGCAGCAGGCACTGGAGCAGGCACTGGTAGCGGAAGAAGAGGCCCGTTCCGGGCATGAAAAACAGCGCGGCATACGTGATGAAAAGCTGGCTGAATTCGAGCGTATCCGTAGCCAGCATGAAGGTGCCGGGCGCCGGCGTGAACAGGCCGAATCCGCATTGGGGAGATTACAGGAACGTGAAGGCCTGCTGCTGGGCCGGCAGCAGGAAATCGGAGTGCAACTGACCCGGATTGCAGCATCACAAAAAACGCTTGAACAGGAAATAACACGGTGTGAAGCACATCAGAAGAAGGCTGAATCTGCAGTGGGAGCGACACAACAGAAACTGGACGTCATACGGCAACAGTATGCTGATTCTGAAGCTGCACTGGCCACTCAATCCGGCGAAGTTCGTCGTTTACAGGGCGAAATCCATGAACTGCAGGGACGTGCATCCAGTCGTGATATTCCGGATCGGGTGCGCAGTGCATTACGGGAAACCGGTGCAACATGGGTGGATGAAACATTGCATGCGCCCGAGGGTCTGGAACTCGCTGTGGTTGCTGCCCTGCGTGCCGAGGGTGCGAATGCACAATTGCCCGGAAATCCGGGCTTACACCGGCTGGCTGAATCCATTCGGCAAGCGCAGGAATTACCGGTGGCCTTTCATGCGGGAACGGACCGAATGGAAATGGGAGGCAGTCTCGCTGAAACCATGGGTCTTGATGTAGAACACCCGCTTTACCCCATATTCGGCCATGTTTTGCTGGTGGATGACATTATGAATGCAGCGGAGGCGCTGGTGGCAACACCTGCGGCTTCTACGGCTGTAAGCCGGGATGGCTGGCGTATGGAGTCCACCGGCTGGCTGGTTCCACCCGCACATCAGGCCAGTGCCCGCCGCATGTCGGCACAACGCGAACTTGTGGAACGGCAGCGTGATCATGAACAGGCCGAACGTCGGTACGGCACTTGCAAGCAGACGTTCCGGGAAACTGAAGCAGCACTTGTACAACAACAGCAGGCGTGGCAACAGGCCCATATGGCAGTCACTGAGGCACAAAGTGAGACGCAGGCGAAATGTGCCGAGAGCCAGCGGATGGAGGCGGAGGTGCAAGCCCTGCAGGCACGTTTGCAGCGTTTAAATACCGAGGTTGAGGACATTGTCCAGGAACGCCGGCACTGGTTGTCGCAAGTTGATACCGAGGCCATACCCGATCCCGAACGGTTGACGCAGGCGCAGGTTACGCTGGATGAACAGAACAACCTGGAAACAGTGGCACGGCAAGGTCTGGACCAGACAAAAAACAGCCGTGCGGCAGCTGAACAGGCGCTGGCCCTGCATCAGCAGGCGCACGAAAACCTTGTACGGGAAAAACAGCGTCTGCATGATGAATGGGCGCAGGTGCAACAGCAGACGCAGCAGGATCAGGCAGCACTGGCTGAGGTTGTTCTGGATATCCGGCAGGCGGAACAACGATCCGGTATGGATCAGTTGTTGCGCGAGGCAGCCGGATCCGTCGATCACATGCATCAGGAATTAAATGGATTTCGCCAACAGGGGCACATATTGCAACAGACGGCGCATGAGGCGGACAGGCATGAACATCAATTGCGTACCGGCATGCAGCAGGCGGTGGAACAGCGCCAGCAACGCGAGGTTGCGCTGGCTGCCGAAACCGCCCGTTTGCAGGATATGGAGGATGAAATTCGCCAGCACTGTCAGCAAACAGGAGACGCGTTAATACGGCAACTGGTTCAGATGGAAGACGAACTGGATGAGGAAGCCATGCTGCGCAAGGCAGGCGAGCTGGAAGAGCGCCTGAACCGTTTTGGCCCGGTGAACCTGCTGGCGATTAAAGAATATGACCAGGCCTCGGAGAGGGAACAGTTTCTCTCCGCTCAGGCCGGCGACCTGGAATCCAGCCTGACTACGCTTACCGACACGATTACCCGTATTGACCGCACAACCCGCCAGCGATTCATGGAAACATTTGAGCAGGCCAATGCTTATTTCAAGCAGACATTTCCGCGTTTGTTCGGTGGTGGAAAAGCAGAATTGCGCCTTAATTCAGATGATTTTCAAACCGCTGGCGTGGAAGTGATTGCCCAGCCACCGGGGAAATGTTTGCAGGATATCGAGCTGATGTCCGGCGGCGAAAAGGCATTAACCGCTGTGGCGCTGGTGTTTTCGATTTTCAGTATCAAGCCGGCGCCGTTTTGTGTGCTGGATGAGGTCGATGCGCCACTGGATGATGCCAATGTCGGCCGCTTTGGTGAAATGGTTCAGGAGTTTTCCAACACTGTGCAATTTCTGAACATCACACATAACAAGGTGAGTATGCAAATGTCCAGCCGTATCATCGGCGTGTCCATGCCTGAGCCCGGCGTATCACGTATCGTTGGCGTTGACCTGGAAAGCATGGAGCAGAAAACCGCAACCGATTCTTCCCTGCTCGTGGCGTAACAGTCGGGAACTCTTGAATAACAGAATTAAAAACATTCACCGCAGAGTACGCAAAGTTACGCAAAGGAACCCCAAAATGGGCAAATTCCGGAGGCTGAATATACATTCAACCGTAGGTGTAAGAGCCCTGGACTTTATATCGCGTCTTTACTCTGCGTAACTTTGCGTACTTTGCGGTGAAATGCTTTTGATCGTGCCTGTTCCACATACATGCTGAACAGTGCAGCAGACTAGATACTAAAATTAGGGGCGGATGCCGGTCGGTTCAGGATGCCTGACCGCTCGGCTTTTTCCAGACAGGAAGCCAGTGAAAGTGTTGCCAGATTCTGCAGGCATTCCTGTTGCACCTGAAACATTAACGGCTGTATCACTTCCTGTTGCAGACGGCAGGAATGGTCATCGATCATGGTTGACGGTCCGGATGCGATACAGTGGAGGATGTCGAACAGGGAAATGCGATGCGGGTTCATGGCAATCAGGTAGCCACCTCCGGATCCCCGTCTGGATTCAAGTATTCCGGCAGATACCAGCGCCTGCAAATCCGGTTCCAGATAGCGTCGGGGGCAATGCAGTGTTTCGGCCAGCTGTTTGCCGGATACGGGGGATGTGCTTGCTGCAATGCGCAACAGTGCAGTGAGCAAAAAATGTAAACGGCGTGATCCCAGCAGATCAAGCATGTCCCGAACTGCCAAAACCACCCGAGCCGCGCTCCGTGGCATCCAGGGTCTCTGCCTCATGCCAGATAGCCTGCGTTACAGGCGTGATAATCATTTGAGCGATACGGTCACCACGCTGGATATGAAAAGGGTGCTGCCCGAGATTGATGAGGATGATACCCACTTCACCACGGTAATCCGCATCAATGGTACCGGGCGTATTCAACACTGTAATTCCATGTTTGAGCGCCAGTCCGGACCGGGGTCTGACCTGGGCTTCAAATCCGGCAGGTAAAGCCATGGCGAAACCGGTGGGGATGAGGGCATGCTCGCCCGGCTGCAGCACTATTTCTTCGTCAATAGCAGCACGTAAATCAGCACCGGCTGCATGTGTGCTGGCATAGTGCGGTGAATCCAGTCCCTGGCCGTGTGGCAAGCGCTGAATACTGATAGGTATCTGATTCCGGTTCATGTTGTGTTCATCCCTGTAATTTGTTCAATCAGCCATGCAGCCATGCGTTGCTTGGACATGCAGGATGCCTGCTTTTGCTGACCGGGCACAAGCCACCAGCCTGCAGCATGATCCTTTCCCATACCACTGATGTCATTAGCAAATATGGCATCTGCATTCTTTTCCCGTAATTTGTTTCCAGCCTGTTCGATATGGTCCTTGTGTTCAGCAGCGAAAGCAATAATTTTTCGCGGGCGATTTGGCAGTCCGGCGATATGGGAAACGATATCCACATTGCCCTCCAGCGTAACGGTGAGGGTGCTGGCGTGTTTTCGTTTCAGCTTCCCGCTTACGTGTTCGGAAAACCGGTAATCGCTGACAGCGGCGGTGGCAACAAATACATCAGTATGGTCTGCTTCCCGTTCGCAGGCGGTGAGCATCTCCTGTGCTGACACGACATTACAGCGTCGAACAGATGTTGAGGTCCGGGGTGTCCCGGGGCCCGCGATGAGTATCGTTTCCGCACCCTGTGCAGCGGCGGCATCGGCCAGGTGTGCGCCCAGTTTCCCGCTGGCGCGATTGGTGAGGATGCGGACATCATCCCATGATTCCCATGTTGGACCGGTGTTGATAAGCCAGCGCTGACCGTGTAAGTGTGGTGTTTGCACTAAAGGGCGTATGGCCTCAATGAGTGTTTCCGGTTCGCTCATGCGGCCCATGCCTTTTTCACCACATGCCAGTTGCCCCGATTCCGGGCCGATAAAATGAATACCTTGCTCTTTCAGTAGCGCGACGTTTCGTTTTGTCGCGGCAGATTTCCACATGGATACATTCATGGCGGGAGCGATCAGTACGGGAGTTTCACGGACATGAAACAGGGTGGTGAGCAGATGATCGCATATGCCATGACTGAACCTGGCAATCAGATCGGCTGTCGCCGGAGCAACAAGCAGTGTGTCCGCCCATCGGGCAAGCTGAATATGTCCCATTTCCCGTTCAGAGGTCAGATTGAATAATTCAGTATGTACTGCTTCGCCGGTCAGGGTCTCAAACGTCATGGGCGTGACAAATTTACATGCCGCGGGCGTCATGACACAGCGCACGGCCGCGCCCTGTTTGATCAGCAGACGGGTCAATTCGGCCACCCGGTAGACGGCAATGCCGCCACCGATACCGACAAGAATGCGTTTACCGGAAAACATATCCTACTGTAACGCCTTCAATGTGTTTAGCACATCCTCTGCATGCCCCTTCACACGCACCTTGCGCCATACGTGCGCAACCCTGCCGTCAGGATTGATCATGAATGTGGAGCGTTCAATACCGCGCACTTGTTTACCATACATATTTTTCATCTGAATGACATCAAATGCCCTGCATAGCAACTCATCGGCGTCAGATATCAGAGGAAAGGGCAGACACTGCTTCTCCGCAAAGCGTTGATGCGAAGCCGGTGAATCACGGCTGACGCCGACAATGGTGGCATGTATTCCGGAAAAAGAAGCTTCCATATCCCGGAAATCGCAGGCTTCGGTCGTGCATCCCGGTGTGTTGTCCCTGGGATAAAAATAGAGTACGACCCACTGGCCGCGAAGATCGGACAGTTTCAGTATACCTTCCGGCCAGACCGGAAGCGCAATATCAGGGGCTGTATCACCTGTATTCAGGGTATATGTTCCCATTGGCACTCTCCTGTCAATGTTCTTTTCAGGCTGAAAGGATAGTCTCTGTTTTGTTTACGTCGAGGGCCAACAGCCCGAATTAAAAATCAGGATATTTTGGGTCGCTTCCCTGCCGCCTGTCTGCGCCTGCCTGTGCGTTGCACGCAGACAGGTGCGTATACGTACAGGCAGGCGCAACAAGTTTTCCCTAAGCCCGACAGGCTGCTAGTATGGCAGTTATGAAGGTGTTATTGGCGGAACCCAGAGGATTCTGTGCTGGTGTGGATCGTGCCATTGCAGTGGTCAATCAGGCAATCGAAATGTTTGGCGCACCTGTCTATGTACGCCATGAGATTGTACACAATAAATTCGTTGTTGAAGTATTGAGAAAGAAAGGTGCTGTATTCATCGAATCGGTCAATGATGCACCCGATGGAGCACTGTTGATTTTTTCAGCGCATGGTGTTGGCCAATCCGTTGTTCATGCCGCTCATGCACGGGGATTAAAGGTGATTGATGCGACATGTCCGCTGGTCACCAAGGTCCACATGGAATTGCTTCGCCACGAGCGCAATGGAGATCAGGTTATTCTGATTGGGCATGCAGGGCATCCCGAGGTGGAGGGTACGATGGGGCAGCTTCCGGCTGGTTCGGTGCTGCTTGTTTCAACACCCGGTGATGTGGACCGTCTTGAGGTGTGTAATCCGGGCAAGCTGGCGTATGTGACCCAGACGACCTTGTCTGTGAATGATACGGCCGACGTGGTTGCTGCATTGAAGAAACGATTTCCCCATATTCAGGGGCCGAAGCGTGATGATATCTGTTATGCAACAACCAATCGCCAAATGGCAGTCCAGCAACTGGCGCGTCATTGCGAAGTTGTGTTGGTCATTGGTTCAAGGAATTCATCCAACAGCAATCGTTTGCGGGAAGTGGCAGAGCGGGAGGGTGCGCGCGCCTGGCTTGTAGACGATGCGGATGATGTTCACCCGGACTGGTTTACAGGTGCCAGGTGCGTAGGAATTACCGCCGGTGCCTCTGCTCCGGAAGCACTGGTGCAGGGAGTGGTGGATTGTCTTAAACGTTTGGGCGCGGAGAGTGTAGAAACGTTGCATACCGTTGAAGAGCGGGTTACCTTCAGTTTGCCGGATGCGTTGCGTTGATATAACTAATCAGGAGGTGATGAAAATGAAGAAACAGATATTGGCTATGATAGCATTGGCTGGCCTTACCCTGTCCATGGTGATGCCGGCAGTTGCCTGCAGTGTCGCCGGACCCAATAAACATGTCGGCCAGGTGACCTCGGTAAATGCAGGGAATGGAACATTTACGATTATGGATGCGGAGACACGCAAACCCATTGTTTTTTCCGCATCCGCTGACATTTTAAAGGACGCGTCAAAAGCAAAAGGCGCAGTAATGGTGAGCTATAAACAATCAAATGGTCAGTTGGTGGCGAAGGATATTCATTTCTGATAACTTCTTACGAAGTAATCAAAGCGCCCATAGATGGGCGCAAAAAGTCTGCTTTTTACTTTCCGCTAGTTTGCCGGGTGTACCGCCATATTATGGCCGGACAATAAAGCAAGGTTCCGGGCTTTGCTTACCAGGCGCAGGGTTAGCTGTTCACCTGTGCCGGCGGGATCAGGGCCATAATAGGTGAGGAAATTGGCGTTATCCGGTCGCGTCGGTACGAGTAGATGCATGGATTTGTTGAATCTGGCTTTCCATGAGTCAAGGTTAATGGAATAACTGGCACAATGGATTTTTCTGCCCAGTACGCGAACATGATGAAATCCCTTTCGTTTGGCGACCAGATCATAGACCTGACCATTATCATAATTGATGGTGGAAAATTTAATTTCCCCTGCAGTAGAGGAATTCTGACGGCTCACAAGCAGTTGGGGCAACGCCCCGAGGTCACGTAAGCCGGTGCGCCATATTTTGCGTTCCACATACTCGTTTTCACTCCTGCGGCGGTAAATGGTGGGATGTTTGGCATCCAGACTGTACTGGATTTCTACACTGCGA
The DNA here is from genome assembly GCA_964548425.1 of uncultured Zetaproteobacteria bacterium. Lineage (GTDB taxonomy): Bacteria > Pseudomonadota > Zetaproteobacteria > Mariprofundales > Mariprofundaceae > JAUZQZ01. Next base: position 25,900 of record CAZJRL010000001.1, read on the forward strand.
TGCAGTGCATGGTTAATACGCCTGGTATATAACGGCGCACCATCACTCACACGAATATAATGCTCGGCCCTGATGCGCGGGCAATCCCATATAATGCGCCATGCGGGTGTGCCGTGCCATATCGTAGCCTGCACGCGATTGTTCAGGGTCCGGGCAGGATCACCGGATGTTTTATCCCCATGCCCTTCCATGTAGAAAAAATCACCGCCAACAGCGGCAACAAAAGGTTCTTCAGCAATACAGGAAGCAGGTATGATAAAAGATGTGATCGCCATCACTGATAATAGAAGAAGCAGTTGCACTGCTTGTGAAGACCGCATTAAATATAGCTCCTTGTGAAGAACAGGACGACAGCGTGTCGCATCGTTGCACGTCCGGCAATGTTATTCCACAAACATTGTGCCAAAATGCCACAATATTTGACCTAATATAACGGTAATATAAACAAGGGACACTCTGAATAACTCCGATTTAATGAGACTGTCGCGCAAAACAGGCAACGGGTCGGAGCAAACGGCGCTGTCCTGATGCGAGCCGGTCTTTATCTATAGCCCCGACACATTCCGGGGCATACTTCCTGAACTGCCCCACCATCCACCACTGTATATTTTATCGTTATTTCGGTTGAAGTTGCTGTGTTGATTTGCCCCGCCGGAGGGCTCTTTTCCCTGAAACCGGGTTGACACAGGTTGATTTATGGTCAATATTGGCACAAAGTGGGTAAATGTGGGGAATTGTCCTGCAATTATTTGCCGGCAGATTGGTATTTACCGGTAAACCGGGGAGGCGGCCAGCCAAATGTTTCAGGGGTTTCAGGGCGAATACAGAAACAGCATGGATGGAAAGGGGCGCGTCAATATTCCTTCTTCCTTTCGTGAGACGTTGCGTGCCGGTTATGCGGATGAGTGTGTCATCGTGACACGTGATTATGATGGCTGTCTGCGTGCTTATCCACCGAAGGAATGGGAGCGGAGCGTACTGGCTTCGGTGCGCCGGCTTGATATTAATGACCCGTATCGCCGTTCCTATGAGCGTTATGTCGTGAGTCCCGCGGTAAGCTGCCTGCCCGACAGGCAGGGACGTATTCTGTTGCCTGCCACGTTACGTGAGCATGCGGAACTGGATAAAATCGTATTATTTGCCGGCGGGGCCAGTCATTTTGAGATATGGGATGCTGCACGGCGGGAAGCATGTATCAGGGAGGATCTGGCCATCCTCAGGCAAGGGCCTGTAAGGAGCCAGTCGGACTTATGATGAATCTACAGCGTCAGCCTGTATGTGTCCGCTCGCAGACAGGCGACAGGAATAGCGGTTCAAAATATCCGGGGCCCTCGTTACAAGGTTCCTGCCATGCGTCTTGGAATCCGAATATTTTGCCCTCACTTTCCTGCCTGCTCGCTACAATCCGCGTAAGTCTCTGATGTGGTTACCCCGGCAAAAAATATGCACATTCCGGTATTACGTGATGCTTTTGTGGAGGCTCTTTGCATCAATCCGGACGGATATTTTGTGGATGCTACGTTCGGCCGTGGCGGTCATGCAAAGGCATTACTTGCCCGTCTGTCCGGCAAAGGGCGGCTTCTGGCGCTTGATCGGGATCCGCAAGCCGTTGCCGAAGGTGAGCGGCTTGCGGCGGCTGATGCGCGTTTTTGTATCTGGCACCGGCCATTCGCCGATCTGGAAGCTGTGCTGGATGAGTCGGGATGGGATGCTGTTCACGGTATCGGGTTTGATCTCGGTGTATCTTCGCCGCAACTGGATAATGCAAGCCGTGGTTTTTCTTTTAGCCAGGACGGGCCACTGGATATGCGTATGGATACCGGTAGTGGCAGCACGCTGCTGCAACGTCTGGAGCGTACGGGTGAACGCGAACTGGTCCATATCTTGCGCGAATACGGCGATGAGCGTTATGCCGGACGTATTGCCCGCGCCATGATACATGCGCGGGACAAAGGCATGCTGATGCGAACCCCGGACCTGGAGAATATATGTTTCCATGCCGTGCCCAAACATGCCCGGTACGGGCGAACACATCCGGCCACACGCACGTTTCAGGCATTGCGCATCTGGGTCAATGATGAAATGGGGCAATTGGAGACAGGAATCAGGGCGGCGATGGGGCGCCTGGCGCCTGGCGGGCGCCTGGCTGTTATTTCCTTTCATTCCGGTGAAGACAGACGGGTGCGGAATTTGATTGAAGCTCAGGTGCATCCCTGCACCTGCCCGCCGGAATTTCCCGTTTGTATTTGCGGAAAAGTTCCGGTCATGCGCTGGATACAAAAAAAACCGTTGCGTCCGGCCGAGGATGAATGCAACGGCAACCCACGCAGCCGCACGGCCAGACTGCGTGTGGCCGAGAAACTCCAGTGAATATGAAACATGGCCCTGTTCGCATGTGGCAATTGTTATTGCTGGTGTCCGGGTTGCTGGCCGCGATACAGGTCGGGATGGCGCATAATCGGCTGGAGCTGGCCAGACAACACGCCGTCACACAGCATGAAGTACGTTCGCTGCATGCTGAAATCAGCCGATTGACGCTTGAATTTGCGACATTGACCCGTCCCGGGCGATTAAGGCGTCTGGCGGTTTCAGAACTGGGCATGCATTCACCCGCACCCATGCAGGTGATTCATCCATGAAGGCGGTAACAGATATCTATGTTCGCCGCCGTATTGAGGCAATTACGGGTATGCTGGTGCTGGGTTTCGTTCTGTTGGCTATTCGTGCGGTGGATTTGCAATGGTTGCAGGCGGATAAATTACAACATCTGGCGGAAAAGCAACGACAGCGTGAATTTTCCATATCTGCCCCGCGCGGTCCCGTTCTGGATATTCAGGGGCGTGTACTGGCGGAGAGTATTCAGGTTCCATCCATATCAGCCATTGCGAATGAGGTGCCATATGAGCGTATTGCTGATCTCGCCCATGCGCTTGGCATGCGAAAGACACGACTGGAGCAACGTTTACATGGACGTCGTGGCTTTGTCTGGCTGGCGCGTCAGATTCGTCCACGTACGGCTGCCCGGGTGATGGCTCTGGATATCCCCGGTGTGCGTCAGGAAATGGAATGGCGCCGCTATAATCCACTCGGACCCGCCACGGGGCATCTGCTTGGTTTTGTTGGCGTGGATGGACACGGGCTTGAAGGTCTGGAGCATGGCATGGATGCGCATCTGGCCGGGTTGCCCGGACGCATGCAGGTGCGGCGTGATGCACGCGGGGTATCTTTGCCCGGTGGTGCCTGGTTAACGCCACCAAAAATGGGACGGCAGGTCTCGTTATATCTGGATGCCACCATACAGAGTCTGGCCTATGCGGCGCTGGCCGAAGGCATTCGTGTTCAGGATGCGAAGGGTGGATCGGTGGTAGTGATGCGTCCGGGTGATGGTGCAGTTCTGGCGATGGCAAGCTGGCCCGGGTTCAATCCCAATAATTTCCATCAGTATCATCCCAGCCAGTGGCGTAACCGTGCTATCACCGATGTGTTTGAACCGGGCTCGGTGCTCAAGCCCTTCGCTGTGGCTGCGGCGCTGGAGACCGGACGGTGGCGGCGGACATCCCGTATTTTTTGTGAAAACGGCCATTTCAGGGTGGCGGATTACGTGATTCACGATGACCATCCGGAAGGATGGCTGGATATGACGGGCATACTGGCGCGCTCCAGTAATATATGTGCCGCGAAACTGGCGCTGGATACAGGTCCTGAGAAATTGCGTCATATGCTGGAAAAGGTTGGCCTGGGCAGCAGGACCGGGATCGGGATAGGCGGGGAATCACCGGGGATACTCCCCCCTGCGGAGCGCTGGGGGCCGGTGGAAACAGCAACCATCGCCTTCGGCCAGGGAGTCGCGATTACGCCGTTGCAACTTGCAACGGCATTTTCCATTTTGGCCAATGGTGGTTTGCATGTTTCGCCGAGAATTATCCAGGGCCGTAAGTATGCGGAGCCCTACAGGGTGATGCCCGAAAATATTGCTCACATGGTCATGCAAATGCTCATCCATGCAGCCAGTGCTGAAGGAACAGGAGCGTTGGCTGTGCCCGCCGGTTATCGTGTAGCTGGCAAGACTGGAACGGCACAAAAGGCTGACGGACATGGCGGTTACGCAAAAGAAAAATTTACCGCGGTCTTTGCGGGAGCTGTTCCCGCGGATAATCCCCAGATGGTGATTGCCGTGATCGTTGATGAGCCCCGAAAAAGTATTTATGGCGGTAAAGTGGCAGCCCCGATTTTCCGGAATATTGCAGCCACGGCATTGCCCTACCTTGGTATTTCTCCTCACATGTCCGCATATCGCTGGCAGAGTATGGCCATCGCCGCCCGTGATACCTCCATGCCGGAAACGGGGGGTGCGCTTCCTTCGCTGTATGGCCGCTCATTACGCACAGTGCGCAAACTGGCATCCCGTTCAGGGTACCAACTGCATGTTCATGGCAGTGGCTGGGTTGTACGGCAGAAACCTGTGGCTTTAAGCCGTATGGATACGGGTTCCGTGCTGGAGGTCTGGCTTGATGATTGATGACGTCGTAACAAAGGCCGTCCATGGCCTTTTTACTCCACGGAAAGCGAAAAGTGCGATTTTCACTTTCCTGACAAATCAACACCTTGCGCCGCAAGCCATTGATTTGCGCGCCCATCCTTGGGCGCTCTGATGACTTCACAAGAAGTCATCATGATTGATGCACGGATGAAGCTGGTTGAAACAAGCAGGCGTTCCGTCCGCCCTCTGAGCGCTCTGGCAGAAAATATGACGTGGCTACACGGCGATGTGGATGTAGGAGAACTATGTGATGACTCACGCCGCATTCAGCCCGGAGATGCGTTTCTTTGTCTGCCCAGGAGTGGTGAGCAGGCGGACACATTTATACATCAGGCGAAGGATGCAGGCGCCTCGGCGGTGATCTCCGTGGGAAGGCAGACGCTTGATGTGGCGTTACCGCATCTGGCGCTACCGGATATGGGCACGGCCGGCCGCCTGTTGCGCCGCTGGTTTGGTACGGAGCAAACACCGGTGCACATGATTGGCGTCACCGGCACCGATGGCAAGACAAGCGTGGCGTGGATGCTGCGCGAAGCCATATCCCGCAAATTCAGGAGTGCGTGGGCTGTGGGAACATTGGGCTGGGTCAGGGATGCCGGTGATTTTCCGGACATTGGCAATACCACGCCGTCCATGCTGACCCTGCACCGGCTTCTGGCGGCAGCACAGGATGCAAACGTACCGGCGGTCATTTGCGAAGTCTCATCACACGGGATTGCCCAGCAACGCACGGCAGGTATCCCTTTTCGTACAGCAGTCTGGACCAATCTTGGGCATGATCATTTACAGGCACATGGCGGTTTTAAGGCTTACGCAGGCATTAAACAAAGCTTTGTTCATCAGGTAGAGGCAAATGATGGGCTGGTGATTTGTAATGCGGATGACGAGGAGGTTCATCGCCGCGTACCGTTATCAGCGTTGAAATATGGCCATGGCCTGTACCGGGAAGGTTTGACACTGGGTTGGGAACAGGAACTTCCGGGCATGCTCCGGCTCAGATATTTCAAGGAAGGTGAGGCTGACGAAGTTTGCATTGAAGATATTCCGCTGGGGGAATTTCATGCCGAAAATCTTGCCGCGGTTGCCCTGGTTTTGCTTGCCGGAAAGCATGCGCAACTCAGGGAACTGCCCGGACTCCTTTCCGGCATCAGTGCACCGCCAGGGCGGATGCAGCCGATGAATATCGGGCGCTGGCAGGTGTTTGTGGATTATGCACATACACCCGAAGCACTTGAATCCTGTCTCTGCGCTGCACGCAAACTGACGCAGGCAAGACTGATGCTGGTGTTTGGCTGTGGCGGTGAGCGTGACCGGGAAAAACGACCGCAGATGGGGGAGATTGCAACGCGGCTTGCCGATGTCGTGTGGCTGACGAGTGATAATCCAAGAGGTGAGTTGCCGGCAGTTATCGCGTCTGAAATCGAGCAGGGCATTCCTCTTCCGTATCCTGCCAAAGTGAATTTGCAACTGAATCGCGGGCAGGCCATTGCCGAAGCCATTCACGAACTGCAATGTGGCGATCTTCTGGTGATTGCGGGGAAAGGGCATGAGAATTACATGGAAATTGCAGATGAGCGGCATCCCTGGAGCGATACCGATATCGCCGTACAGGCCTTGCGGGCAAAGTCTGATATGACGGAATTCAGGGCATGCGCATGACATGCCGGGAATTGCAGGCGAGTACGCGGGGGACGTGGCATGGCACACCACCCTCCGGGATATCGGGACTGAGTACTGATACGCGGACCTTGAAGAAGGGTGAAGCATTTCTGGCACTTCACGGGCCGACATTTGACGGTCACCGGTTTGCCGGCGAGGCCATGCAGCGCGGTGCGTCTGTTTTTATCGGCGATTCAGCGGGCGATGCACCGCTGCAATCAGCAATAATGCCCCGGCTTGAGGTCAGTAACACGCTGGACGCACTGGGCCATATTGCCGGTGCATGGAGAAGGCAGTTGTCCTCTCAGGTGGTGGCTATTACGGGTTCTTATGGCAAAACCACAATACGCTCGATGCTGGAGCATGGTTTAAGGCATCTGGGACTGAATGTAGCGGCAACGAAAGCGAACAATAATAATCTTGTCGGTGTGCCGCAAACTGTTCTGGCGATAGAAAAAGACACCGATGTGGCGCTGGTGGAATGCGGTATCAGTGAGGCAGGTGAAATGCAACGTCTGGCCAGGATGGTTCGGCCGGATATCGTGATGATTACCGGGCTTGCTCCGGCCCATGCTGAAGGTTTGGGTGATTTGCACGGTGTGGCGCATGAAAAGGGTTTATTGTTGCAATATCTCATGCCGGACGGGTGTGCGGTGCTGGGGGCTGGCGTGTCCGCCCTGATGCGTGCCGCGCTGCCTGCGCATGCTGCGTGCATGGAAATGGATGATGTTGCAAATGCTTCCGTCGTGCGTTGGCGGATGCGGAATCGTACCTGTGAATTGCAGCTTGGCGGGGAAACAGCGACAGTTGAGCTTGCCATGCCCGCCCGGCATTGGGCAGCGGATATGGCAATGGCTGCCACGGTGATGCGCTATCTGACACGGAAGCATATCCATGATATTGCAGCTTCCCTTTCCACATGGAAGACGGTACCCGGGCGTATGCAATCCATGCCGTGTGTTGATGGATCGACAGTCATCCATGATGCTTATAACGCCAATCCGGCTTCCATGAATGCAGCCCTTGATACCCTCCGGGCAATGCCCGGCCGCCGCTTCGCCGTGCTTGGCGATATGGCGGAACTGGGCGAGGCCTCACACGCCCTGCATGCGGCACTGGATGTGTCGGGAATCAACAGGATCGTTCTGGTAGGCAAGCAGATGCAGGCGCTTGCCGCAGGATGCGGCAGCGCGCAATGGGTTCCTGATGCGGACGCGGCGATACCGGCAGTGAAAGCGTTGAATTTGTGTGCGGGTGATGTTGTGCTGGTCAAGGGAAGCCGTTGCATGGGGCTGGAGAAAGTGGTGGATGTGCTGACACAGAACAGCGCAGTGGTACGAACAGGTGGCAAGCAGAGGGAGAAATCCAATGCTGTATAACCTGCTTTACCCATTGGCTGACCAGTATGCTTTCTTCAACCTGTTTCAGTACATCACCTTCCGCACCGTTTATGCGCTGATCACCGCATTATTGTTGAGCTGGATTCTGGGCCCCGCCTTTATTCGCAGGCTTAAATTGCATCAGGCAACAGGGCAACCGATTCGTAGTGATGGTCCCGCCACGCATCTGAGTAAGGCGGGTACGCCAACCATGGGGGGTATGCTGATCCTGTTTGTCCTGGCTGTATCTACGCTGCTGTGGGCTGATTTAACCAGTGCTTTCATATGGCTGGCCCTGTTTCTCACCGTGAGTTATGGCGGTATTGGCTGGTATGACGATTATCTGAAGGTGGTTCGGAGTGATCCCAAAGGTTTGCCGGGGCGATGGAAGCTGGTGTTACAGGTGGTATTCGGAACCATCGCAGCGGTGGGGTTGCTGCAACTGACACAGCCTGTTGTGGACATCCCCTTCTTCAAGGAACAATGGAATATGGGTTTGTGGTATGTCCCCTTCGTGGTGCTGGTACTGGTGGGTGCATCCAATGCCGTCAACCTGACGGACGGACTGGATGGACTGGCGGTGGCACCGACATTCATGGTGGCAACAGCACTGGCTGTCGTGGTGTACCTGTCCGGGCACGCCAGATTTTCTGAGTATTTACTTATACCGCATGTGGTTGGCGCAGGTGAATTAACCGTATTTTGCGGGGCTATGGTGGGCGCCTGTCTGGGATTTCTCTGGTTTAATACATATCCGGCGCAGGTGTTTATGGGCGATGTCGGCGCACTGGCACTGGGCGGTGCACTCGGCTTTGTGGCCAGTGCCGTACATCAGCAATTGCTGCTGGCGATTGCCGGTGGTCTGTTTGTGCTGGAGGCGGTGAGCGTCATGGTACAGGTTGTTTCATTCAAACTAACGGGAAAGCGTGTATTCCGTATGGCGCCGATTCATCACCACTTTGAACTCAAGGGGTGGGCGGAGCCCAAGGTGATTGTCCGGTTCTGGATTATTTCCCTGATTCTGGCGCTGATTGCGCTTTCCACGCTGAAGATGCGATGAGTAACAGAGATCACCCGAACACTGCTGTCATCGGCATGGGCCGGACAGGATGCTCCGTGGTGCGTTTCCTGGAGCAACTGGGCATCGTTTGCGACGCTTTTGATGAAAAGCTCAGGACATTGCCGGATGATATTCATGCCACGTTGCATACGGGTGTAATCCGTCCCGCGCATTTGCAGGGATATTCACGGGTGATCGTCAGTCCGGGTGTGGACTGGCGGCATCCGGCACTGGTACATGTGCGGGATCGGGGCGTGCAAATGACGGGCGATATCGGGCTGTTCAATGAATATTTTTCCGGTGCACTGATCGCTGTAACAGGGACCAACGGAAAAAGTACCGTCGTGCATCTGTTGGGGTTGATGCTGGAAGTGCTGCATGGCGGCGCTGTGGTTGGCGGTAATATTGGTGTGCCCATGCTGGATATGCTGCATGGTGGAGAAAGCCCGGCACGGGCGGTGCTTGAGTTGTCCAGTTTCCAGCTGGAGCGTTGCCGGAGTATTCATCCGAAGTGGGCGGTATTGCTGAATGTTCAGCCGGACCATGCGGATATGCATGATGATTTCCACAGTTATGAAGCCGCTAAATTAAAACTGTTCGCGCAACAGGGTGAAGGCGATACCGCCATGTTGCCACTGGATGAGCACTGGAATGATCTGGCCGCAAGTCTGGCCGGGCGTGGCGTACAGGTGCGGCGTTTTGGTGTGATGGAACAGGAGCCACGGGCGGATGCCGGATTGTTGCTCACCGGGGACGGGGGGAAGCTGTTCTGGAAGCAGGAGGATGCATACCGGGAAATTCCTCTTGAATGTTTGCGTGTACGTGGCGTGCATCAGCAAATAAATCTGGCTGTTGCTGCTCAGGTAGCGGCGGATTTTGGTGTTTCAGCCAGCGTTATTACTGAATCCCTGACCGTATTTCGTGGCCTTAACCACCGTTTGCAGTATATCGGCCATCGTCTGGGCAAGGCGTGGTATGATGATTCCAAAGCAACCAATCCGGATGCTGCCGGGGCGGCACTCGCATCTTTTGAGCACGTCATATGGATTTGCGGCGGCCTGACCAAAGGGCTGGATCTGACGCCACTGGCTGAAACGGTGAAAGAACATGCGGTTTCCGCCTACATTATTGGCAAGCAGACGAAGCCATACAGGGAGATGCTCAAAAAGGCAGGCGTACCCTATAAGGTGGCGCGTGACATACGGAAAGCCGTGGCACTGGCCGCAGGAAATACATTGTCACTGCCTGTATTGCTGGCACCGGCTGCGGCCAGTCAGGATCAGTTCAGGGATTATGCAGAGCGTGGGGAGAAATTTGCCGAGGCTGTTGCCGGGTTGGAGAAGGCGGCATGAGCATCACACCTGAATCATCGCGTATGAAGCCATTGGCACCTGCTGACCCCGTGATGGCTGCAGGCGTGCTGCTGCTGGCTGCGGCAAGCATGGTGATGGTCGCCAGCGCCAGTATGAGCATCTCCGAAGTACGTTATGGTGATGCTTACCGGATTATCAGTCACTGGCTGATCTACATGCCACTGGGCCTTGTACTCATGTGGTGGATGTCACGCATTGAGGTGGACTGGTGGAGGGCGGCTATTTTGCCCCTGTTGGGGTTTGCTCTGTTATTGATGGTGATGGTTCTGGTGCCGGGTATCGGCACGGACATCAATGGTGCAAGGCGCTGGTTTTCCCTGTTTGGCCTGACGTTGCAGCCGGTGGAATTACTCAAGCCCGTCCTGATCATTTATATGGCTTATTACATGGCGTGTTTTCCTGAACGGCTGAAACATTTTTCGACCGGACTGGCACCGATGCTGGTGATTCTGCTTGTCTCCGTACTGTTATTGCTGTTGCAGCCGGATTTCGGAAATGCAGCATTACTGGTGGCGCTTTGCCTGTGCATGTGGTTTGCGGGAGGTGTGCCGATGCGGCATATCATGGTTTTATTTGCCGTGATTGTTCCTGTCGGTGTGGTGATTCTGCTGGCCGAACCCTACCGTATCCGGCGTTTGCTGAGTTTCATGGATCCGTGGGCTGATCCGCTGGGAAGTGGCTACCAGTTGGTACAATCCATGATTGCCTTTGGTGCGGGTGGATTGCATGGCGCAGGTCTTGGCCAGAGTGTGCAGAAACTCTTCTATCTGCCTGAGCCGTTCACCGATTTTATTAGCTCGGTTCTGGCTGAAGAATTCGGTCTTGCCGGAACACTTTCCCTGATTGCCATATTTGGCATTGTTCTGTGGCGCGGCATGCGGCTGGCTCACCATGTCAAAGATGCGTATCAGCGGATGCTGGTGCTGGGATCGGTGACGATTCTGGCCGTTACGTTCCTGATTAATATGGGTGCGGCCATGGGTATTATGCCGACCAAGGGCATGCCGATGCCATTGATGTCCTATGGTGGCAGCGCGTTGTTTGGCTCCTGCATATTGCTGGGGCTGATTTTCTCCGTGCAGCGCCATCTCCCGGAAAATATGCGAAAGAAAGGGGTCAGGTCTTGATTCGCGCACGGATCAGCAGGAAATGGAACAGGTGATGCGCGAATCAAGACCTGACCCCTTTCTTTCTTTATTCGGAACGAAAAAGTGAAACTGTCCCCTTTTTCCACATCAGGACCTGACCCCTTTCTTTCTTTATGTATTGCCGGGGGCGGTACGGGCGGGCATGTGTTTCCGGCACTGGCACTGGCCGATATCGTCCGGAGGCACTGGCCGCATGTACAGGTGTCATTTATTGGCGCCGAGCGTGGACTGGAAGCGCGCCTGCTCCCCGAACGTGGAGAGGCGGCGCTTTTTCTGACCATGCACAGCGTGCAGGGTGCGGGGTTCATGCAGCAACTGCGTGTGCTTGTATGGGAACTGCCACGGGCTGTTTTACATATCTGGAAATACTGGCGGGCCGTGCGTCCGCAGTTGGTGGTGGGTGTGGGCGGTTATGCCAGCGTGGCTGGCGTGGTGGCGGCAATTCTGCGCCGTATTCCCGTCGTGCTGTATGAACAGAATGCCGTGCCTGGGCTGGTGAATCGTAAGCTGGCCCGCTTCTGCCAGGGTATTCTTCTGGGTTTTGCGGAGGCCGCGGATACATTGCCACGGGGCAAATGCAGGCATACAGGGAATCTCGTTCCACAGGCGATACAGGAAACACACTGGCAACCCCATACGCCGCCGGGGCTGATTGTGCTGGGCGGTTCACAAGGTGCGCAATTCCTGAATGAAACAGTACCTGCAGCCTGCCGCATACTGAAGCGCGCAGGACACCGTTTTACAGTGATACATGTGGCGGGAGATGGCTCCGGCAGGAAGAAAATGCTTGCCAGTGCCTACCATGACGCCGGGATTGATGCCGAGTTACTTGGCTTTTGCCGTGATATGGCTGGCCTGTACGCCAAAGGTGATCTGATGATTGCCCGCGCAGGCGCCATGAGTGTCACCGAGGCTGCTGCGGTGGGAATGCCGGCCATCTTCGTGCCCCTGCCACACGCCGCAAATGCGCACCAGTATTACAATGCCCGTACCCTGGCGTCGCGTAGCGCAGCCGTCATTATTGATCAGGAAACAGCCACCGCAGAAGTGCTGGCAAGTGAGATCGGGAAACTCCTGTTTAATGTCAGACAATTAACGTCCATGAGTGAAGCCGCTGCGCAATCCGTTCCCGAACAGGGCGAAGAAAAAATGCTGGATATGCTGGGAATATGGTTAGGGAAATGCTGATGAATTCCGGGGTAGCTGGATTGCTGGCTGCAATAGCGCAGATCAAGGCGCTGATTGCCGCCAATAGCAGGGCTATTGGCAAAATAAGCAACGCGGATATGGGCCATTTCAGGCGCAATGCAGCCCGCCATGAACTGATCAGCATTTCCCTGAAGGCCCGAACATGAAACGCTGGGTAAAACACATACACTTCACCGGCATCGGCGGCATCGGCATGAGTGGTATTGCCGAACTGCTGCATAATCAGGGTTTTTCCGTACAGGGCTCGGATGCTGCCGACAGCGCCAATGTCAGACGGCTGCGTTCACTCGGCATGCATGTGTTTATCGGGCATCAGGCAGGTCAGTTGGGGCAGGCCCAGGTGGTGGTCGTATCTTCCGCGATTTCCGCTGATAATCCTGAATGGGTGGAGGCACGCGAGCGTGGCATTCCGGTGATCCCCCGTGCTGAAATGCTGGCGGAACTGATGCGCATGAAGCAGGGCATTGCCGTGGCCGGAAGTCATGGCAAGACCACCATTACATCGCTGATTGCGCATGGCATGGAAACTGCGGGACTGGATCCGACGTATGTCATCGGCGGCCGCCTGATCGCGGGCGGCGGGAATGCCCGGCTTGGCGACAGCCCGTGGCTGGTGGCCGAGGCGGATGAAAGTGACGGCTCGTTCCTGCTTCTTGCGCCAACCATTGCCGTCGTGAGCAATATTGACCCTGAACATCTTGATCATTATGGCGATTTTGAACACCTGATGGATGCCTTCCGGCAATTCACTGCAAGTGTTCCTTTCTACGGGCGTGCGGTATTACACCATGAACATCCGAATGTCGCCCTGCTGCGGGATACCTTGCACAAGCCCGTGATTACCTATGGCCGCAGCCTTCAGGCAGACGTTCACCTGCTGGGAGCCCGTCAGGAACAGACAGGGCAAACGATCAGCATTGGCCTGGCGACAGGCGAAACACCGGGTGACTTCTTTCTTCCCATGCCGGGTATACACAATGCCGAAAATGCACTGGCGGCGATTGCCGTATTGCTGGAGCTGGATGTGGATGTGGAAACGATCCGCCGCTCACTGCAATCCTTTGAAGGTATTCAGAGGCGCTTCCAGTGTACACATCTGGGGCAAGGCATGTTGGTGGACGATTATGCGCATCATCCTCGCGAGATTACGGTGACACTGGCAACAGCGCGCACATGCTGGCCCGAAGAGCCGTTACTGGTGCTGTTTCAGCCCCATCGGTATACCCGTAGCCGTGATTTAATGGATGAATTTCTGGGGGCATTTGATGAAGCCGCCGAGGTTGTGCTGTTGCCGATTTATGCCGCCAGTGAGCCGAAAATTGAAGGTATCAGCCACGAAGTTATGGCACAGGGCATGAAAAAACGGGGACATCGCAACGTGCGTTGCTGTACGGGTCTCGACGAGGCGCGGAATATTGCCGGCGAAGCGCTGGCATCGGGCAGGACAGTGATGTTGCTGGGGGCGGGTTCCATCGGTGCGCTGGGCACGGAATTGCGCGCAGAGGATTGGGAGAACGTAACATGACGGCCTGGCACGTACAGTTGAAGGAATGGGGTGTTCTGTCTGAAAACGAACCGATGTCACGCCACACCACGCTGGGCGTGGGGGGAGAAGCGCGCTGGTATTTCAGACCGGGAAACAGGGAAGGCGTGATGAATGCAGTGAAGCAAATTCCTGCCGATGTTCCGCTGTTGCCATTGGGACGTGGCAGTAATCTGCTGGTTCCCGATGCAGGGTTTGCCGGGCTGGTGATGGATTTGAGCCGTCTTTCCGACATTTCCATCCAGGAACGGCGGATTACGGCTGAAGCGGGAGCACGCATGAACAGATTGTCCCGGTGCAGCGCCGAAGCAGGTCTTGCCGGTCTGGAGTTTATGGCGACGGTTCCCGGTGACGTAGGTGGTGGTATTGTCATGAATGCAGGGGCTTTTGGCCAGCAGGTGTCCGATACGCTTCGATCTATCGAAATCGTGGAAATAAATGGCAAAAGTGAAATATTGGAGGTTGCAGCTTTGCATATGGCCTATCGTCATACCTCTCTTCCGAAAGGTGCGCTGGTGTTATCGGCAAGTTTTGAACTTCAACCGGATGAACCCGAAGCGATTAAAGAACGTATGCGTGATATGCGCAGAAAACGGAGCTGCACCCAGCCACTGGAGAAGCCCAATTGCGGATCCGTATTCAAAAATCCCCCGCATGACCATGCTGCGCGCCTGATCGAAGCTGCGGGGCTGAAGGGTTTCCGCATCGGTGGGGCGTGCATATCGGGGAAACATGCCAATTTCATCGTCAATGAGGGGCAGGCCAGAAGCAGCGATGTCTGTGCGCTTATCCGGCACGCTCAGCAAACGGTTGAACAGCGTTTTGGTATCAGGCTGGAACCGGAAGTACATGTGCCGGGGGAGCAACTGTGAGCGGTGTTATGCCATGTGGACGGGTCGGTGTGCTGATGGGCGGTGTTTCCAGTGAGCGGGAGATTTCACTTAAATCCGGCAATGCGGTTGTAGAAGCGTTGCTGGCACGGAATATCGAGGCGATTGGCATTGATTTGCATGCGGACTGGATTGAACAGCTTCGCACAGCCTGTCTGCAAACCGCTTTCATTGCACTGCACGGGCGCTGGGGTGAGGACGGATGTGTGCAGGGCTTGCTTGAAATCCTGCAAATTCCTTATACCGGTTCCGGCGTGATGGCGTCAGCTCTGTGTATGCATAAACAGTTATGCAAAGCTGTGCTGGAGAAGGCGGGGGTGAAAACACCCGTGGATATTCCGGTCAGGCAAGACGGACCGGTTCGCTATCCGGTGATGATTAAACCGGTGGCGGAAGGCTCCAGCGTTGGTCTGCATCGGGTGGAAAATGCGGATGAGTGGCGCAGTCTGGATCTTGATTGTTCCGGAGAATGGATGGCGGAGATGCCGGTGAAGGGTGTGGAAGTGGCGGTTTCCGTGCTGGGTGGCAAGGCGCTGCCGCCCGTGGAGGTTGTGCCGAAATCAGGCGTTTACGATTACGAGGCCAAGTATACACATGGTGCAACAGATTATTTTTGTCCGGCGAGACTACCGCCGGAAACGCTCCGCTTATGCATGCAGCGGGCCGAGCAGGCGGTGGCAGTAAGTATATGCCGGGGTGCGCCGCGCGTGGACATGATCGTCGCCGATGGCGGAGAGCCGGTTGTGCTGGAGGTGAACACGGTGCCCGGCATGACGGAAACCAGTCTGCTGCCGAAAGCGGCCCGGGCTGCGGGGATTGATTTTCCGGAGTTGTGTGTGCGCATGCTGGGTGCAGCCCGGCTGGATACGTCCGGGGGAGGACGATCATGATTCGTCACAATCGCAAACGCCGGACAACAGCCAAAAATCGTGTGCAGCACATGTTGAAACGTATGCAACATCTGTTTTCAGGCGTGGCGGGGTTGGCGTTCATTCTGGCCGCCGGTGTGTGGCTCAATCAGGCATGGTCCGTTGATACGTGGACGATTCATGGCGTACCCGAGCATCTGGAAACAGCGATTGATACGGAATTAAGCGCGATGAAGTCGCTGGATTTCATTCATGCATGGCCATCCCGATTGCGCCGGGAACTCCTGATCCGCTTGCCTGATCTGGCGGACATGGAGATTGCACGCCGCCTGCCGGACAGACTGGAAATTACGGCAAGGGAAAGGGTTGCGGTGGCCTTGTGGCGTGGCCGGAATGGCAAGGTGTCGCTGGTGGATGGGCATGCCGTTCCTTATCGCGTATTGCGGCGTGGTGAACAACTGGATCTTCCCCTGATACGTACGCCCCGATCGGATCTTGATGATGCGGTGAAGTTGCTGCTGGCGGTGAAACAGGAAAGCAAGCATCGCTATGCGTATCTGAGTGAACTGATCGGTGAGGGTGAAAGCTGGCGGATGAACTTCGAGCGGGGCCAGAGCTGGCTGTTGCCATCGGGGGTTGACAGCGTCCGGCGCATACCCGGGCTTATTGCGCTCATGCGGCAAAAACGCTGGCGCGGCGGAAGCTGGCGCATTGATGCACGTCTGCCTGCGCGCTGGTTTATTCGTAAATCAAAGATTGGAGGGGTGGTCTAATGGCCAGACATGATCAAATCCTTGTGGGGCTGGATATCGGGACCAGTAAAATTGCATGCGCGGTAGCGGAATCAGGGCCGGATGGCAGGCTGGATATTGTGGGTATCGGCACCCATCCGTCGCGTGGTCTGCGCAAGGGCGTGGTGGTGAATATCGAAAGCACCGTTGAATCCATACGCCTGGCCGTTGAGGAAGCGGAACTGATGGCGGGCATTGAGATTAAGTCCGTGTTCACCGGGATTGCCGGTAGTCATATCCGGGGTTACAACAGCCATGGCGTCGTCGCCATCAAGGGGGGCGAGGTGACGCCTGATGATGTGGATCGCGTGATTGATGCCGCCCGTGCCATGAATATTCCGGCGGATCAGAAAATTCTGCACATTCTGCCGCAGGAATACATTATCGATTCACAGGATGGCATCCGCGAACCGGTGGGCATGAGCGGGGTCCGTTTCGAGGCCAAGGTGCATATTGTGACCGGTGCGGTGTCATCAGCACAAAATATCATCAAATGTTGTAATCGTTGTGGTCTGGATGTTGCGGACATGGTTCTGGAACAGGTGGCATCCAGTGAAGCCGTGCTGGCGCAGGATGAAAAGGATATCGGCGTGGCGCTGGTGGATATCGGGGGCGGTACGACAGACATCGCGGTCTTTATCGATGGCGCCATACGTCACACAGCCGTTATTCCCATTGGTGGTGATCATTTAACCAATGATCTGGTAGTGGGCCTGCGTACCAGCGCCCGGGAAGCCGACCAGCTCAAGAAGAAATACGGCGCCTGCATGGTGTCGCTGGTATCCCCGGAAGATCAGGTGGAGGTGCCCAGTGTTGGCGGCCGTCCACCACGGCCCATGCCACGGCAGGTGATGGCGCAGATTCTGGAACCACGCGTCGAGGAACTTTTTGAACTGGTGAAGGCCGAATTGCATCGCTCGGGTTTTCAGGAATTGGTCGCTGCCGGTCTGGTTTTGACCGGCGGCAGCAGTTTGCTGGATGGCATGGTCGAACTGGCCGAGGAGATATTCGACATGCCGGTCAGGCTTGGCCGGCCGAGTGGCGTGGGAGGGCTGGTGGATGTGGTATCCAGTCCTATTTATGCCACGGGTGTCGGTCTTATCCAGTACGGGCAACATTATCGGCAAACAGCTCCGGCAAGGGGAAAATCAGGCACGCCGGTATTTGCCCGCGTATGGGCGCGAATGCGCCACTGGTTCGGGGATGAATGACATGAAAATAATACAGGAAGGTGTGATGAGGACGAAGGGCACAAGCGTGGAAAAAAACATTACAGGAGGTACATCATGAGTACGTTATATACACTGGAGGATACGCTGGGGCAATCAGCCCGGCTCAAGGTGATTGGGATTGGCGGGGGCGGCGGAAACGCTCTGAATAATATGATTGACCAGCAACTGCGCGGTGTAGATTTTATCATTGCCAATACCGATGCGCAGGCCATCGAACACAGCAGTGCGGATACTAAAATTCAGCTTGGTGCGGAAATTACGCGTGGGCTTGGGGCGGGCGCTGATCCGCAGACGGGCAAGGTGGCGGCGGAAGCCGAGCGTGAGCGGTTGCGTGAATTGCTGGCGGATACGGATATGGCATTTATTACCGCCGGCATGGGCGGCGGTACGGGAACGGGCGGAGCGCCGGTGATTGCTGAAGTGGCCAAAGAGATGGGTGTGCTGACAGTTGCTGTTGTCACCAAGCCCTTCAATTTCGAGGGCAAGCGCCGTATGCGGCAGGCGGAAGCGGGTATTGCCGAACTGGGCAAGCATGTAGATACGCTGATTATTATTCCCAACCAGAAACTGATTGGTGCAGTCGGCAAACACACGACCATGCTGGAGGCATTCCGCAAGGCGGATGATGTGTTGTTGCAAGCGGTGCGCGGCATTGCCGAACTGATTACCCATACCGGCTATATGAATGTGGATTTCGCTGATGTGAAGGCGGTGATGAGCGAAACAGCCGGTATGGCCATGATGGGCAGTGGTGTGGCCAGTGGTGAAAACCGGGCCTGTGAGGCCGCGGAACGGGCCATCTCTTCGCCGTTGCTGGAAGATGTGGATATCCATGGCGCCCGTGGCATCCTGGTTAATGTGACCGGCAATGAAGATATGACACTCGCCGAGTATGATGAAGCGGTCAGTATCATCCATAACATGGCGGATGAAGATGCCAATATTATCTGCGGCATGGTCTATGATCAGAATGCAGATGACGAGATGCGTGTTACCGTGGTGGCAACCGGGTTAACCAGCGAAGTTTCTCCCAGGCTTGCGGCCGTCAAGACCGGCTCCGACCGGGTATTGCCGGGGAAACCGATACTGCTGGGTACGGAGGCCTTGCAGACGGGGATGAGCGAT
Source organism: uncultured Zetaproteobacteria bacterium (assembly GCA_964548425.1). Taxonomy (GTDB): domain Bacteria; phylum Pseudomonadota; class Zetaproteobacteria; order Mariprofundales; family Mariprofundaceae; genus JAUZQZ01. The sequence goes on from CAZJRL010000001.1 coordinate 44,718, forward strand.
GCTCAGGTGGCGCAGACGCCATTGTTCGGTCATAAAGATGTTTATGATGAAGATACGCTACAGGTGCCGACATGGATCCGGCGGCAGGCAGACTGAAAAAGAGACTCTAAAAAAACAGACTTTCCGGGATGGATGATTTGTGACAGTATGCGCTGCAATTCTTTGATAGATGAAGCGGGTTAGTGGTGCGATACATCACGCTTAATTGTGTTTGCAGACTAGCAGAGTGTGCGTAAGTTCAGATTGAACATCACTCTGGTGCGTCATTACGGGGAGGTAAATACATGGTGCCGCAAAGAACACTGCAGCATCCCATTCGCTGTAGTGGAATCGGGTTGCATTCCGGCCATAAAGTAGAGCTTTCATTGAGGCCGGCACCTGAAAATACAGGTATTGTATTTCACCGCATGGTTGACGGACAATGCGTGAAGATACCTGCGCGTGCCGAATATGTGACTGACACGCGTATGTGTACCACGCTGGGAAAAGATCATGTGCGTATTGCTACGGTAGAGCATTTGCTTTCGGCTATGGCCGGGCTTGGCATTGACAATGCGGTGGTTGAAGTCGGCGGATCCGAAGTGCCTATCATGGACGGATCATCCGCACCCTTTGTTTTTCTCATCCAGTGCGCGGGGATTCAGGAACAGTCTGCCCCCAAGAAAGTATTGCGCATCCTTAAAAAAGTCAGCATGCAGGAGGATGAAAAGCGTTGCGCCCTGTATCCGGCCGCCGGTTTCAGGGTGAGTTATATGCTCGATTATGACCATCCATTGTTGCGCAAACGAAAATCAAGTGTGGATTTCTCCAGTCAGGCCTATACCCGTGAAGTGGCGCGTGCGCGCACCTTCGGATTTTTACATGAAATTGAAGCATTACAGAAAGCCGGTCTGGCGCTGGGTGGGTCGCTTGAGAATGCGATTGTTCTGGATGCCTTTCGTGTAGTGAACGAAGGTGGGTTGCGTTACGAAGATGAATGCGTACGCCATAAAATTCTGGATACGGTAGGGGATCTGGCACTGGCCGGGTATCCGGTGGTTGGTGCTTTTGAGGGCGAGCGAACCGGCCATGACATGAATCACCGTCTGGTCAAGGCGCTTCTGGCGGATACTTCCGCCTGGCGTATTGAGGAGTTAAAGGAAGACACGCTGGCCGATTCTCAGGAGACAGGCGAGGCGGTCGCGCAGGCCATCTGATTTCCTTCCCGGACTTACTCCGGCTGGCTTTTGATGGACTTAAAACAGGTTAACGCTGAAGGTGCCCCGTCATCTTGACACTTTAATCGTGTAGCACTAAAACCATGCATAATCAAAAATGTCATAATCATGAAGTCGTGCTACACTTATCCTTATGGAGTCCTATGCCGGTGTTCATGGCGAGCGGTCGGAGGCGGCGTATGACCTGTTAACACTGGCGAAGACAACACGATCACGCAGTGGCGGACGGCGCTG
>CAZJRL010000002.1:0-42147 GCA_964548425.1 uncultured Zetaproteobacteria bacterium
TTTTGCTTGGCCGCCTATTTTTCCATATCTATACCTTCGAAAAAACGTGCAATATACGCATCGCCCAATACCCGGCGATAAAACACATCAACCGCCGCATTAATCGCGGCTTCACCACCCAATTGCTCGACTGTACTCATGATATCCCCTCCAGATTCAAGATTGATTGCAATACACCAAATTGATATATTGAGAAGATATCTTCACAAAGTGCCTCTAACGTGTCAAGAACTTCCACTTAAGCGGAAAGAAAAATATTATGGAACTGACAAAATATACTGATTATAGCCTGCGTATTCTGATTTACCTTGCTATTACGACAGATCATCTCGTCACTGTAGATGAAATAGCCGAAGTTTATGGGATCTCCCGTCATCATGTAGCCAAGGCTGTATTTCACCTCTCACGCATGGGTGTAGTTCTCACCACACGGGGAAGAACCGGAGGAATGCGCCTGGCATGCAATCCGCAAGAAATCAATCTGGGTAAAATTGTACATCACACCGAACCGCATATGAACCTTCTGGAATGTTTTGATGTGGAAATCAACACCTGCCCGCTTGTCGAAGCATGTAGATTAAAAAGTGTTCTGAGGCAGGCCAAAAAGGCATTCCTTGGCGTACTGGAGCAATACACGCTGGCCGATATGGTTCATGGTAAAAATAAAAATATATCAGGCCTGCTGGAATAGCGCAGGTAACAGGAAAATAATATCGTAACCACCCGGGGCTTCAGTTACAATCCGCCGGAAAATCATCCTGATAGCGGAGTAACTATGAATTCCGGACTTTTTAGCCGCATTCCAACACGTTACTGGGGACTGGCATCCCTTGTTGGACTGACTGTGATCTATCTTGCCCTGTTTCGTTACGATGATTACGGTATTGATGAAGGAGCCGCACGGGCACTGCTGCTGAACTGGTCGGTTGTAGATCAAATTGCCAATCCTGTTTCCTTTCTTGGCGTGCCGGATTTACGGGCATTACTGTTTATCCCGCTGGATTTCCATTGGGCCGGTGACCTGGTTGCCGCCAAGGTTTTTACCCTGTTTCTCATGCTGGGACTTGTCCTGCTGCTTTATGATTGGGCTGAAAAGCGCCTTGGCCCGGAAGTAGCATTGATCGGGACCGGTTTGCTCATGATTTCCCCTGTCAGCGTGATGCAGACCGATGCCATCGGTAAAGGTCCCTATCTGTTGCTGGCTTTTTATCTTGGGTACTGGTTTGAGGCCCGCTACCGCGACAGCAAACGCCACATCCCCGGTGATTACTTCATACTACTCCTGGCCGTTGCACTGGCAGTGAGTCTGCATCCTGCAGGCCTGGCACTCCCTGCCGCTATTGTATGGCATGGCTGGAAACAACCGGTCGGCAAAGAAAAATGGCGCAATCTTCTGCTTGGCCTGGCTACGATTACCATCCTGTTTCCCCTGATACGATGGGGGTGGCCTGAACTAAACTGGTGGGCAAATCCGCTACCATTGCTAGGCACTATCTTTACCGGTCCCCGGTATGGCACGGCTCCGGTGTCATGGGCTTCCGGTTTGCTGGCATCCGGTCTGTTGCTGATGACGTTTGCATTCTATTTCCGTAAATTTACATCAGATATTTTCAGCCTGACGCTGGCACTCAGTATTCTCCTCGGATGCATGGCGCCTGATGGCGGCTGGGTTTTGCTATCGCTTACATTGTTGCTGTACTTCGGAACCAGCCTGGCCATTAATCTGAACGGGAAAATTAAATGGCGTCATGGTCTGGCTGGAGAAAGAGGTCTCGTTGTCCTGCTGATTATTCTTACATCCACAACCTTTATGCTGGCCGATCGGCATATTCGCTATGCTGCCCGGCATGAAATTTATTCAAATACCGATGCTCTTATTAAACGGCTGGCCGGAGAGGCTGCTGACCACAACAACCCCTTTATGGCCGCCAGCCAGTGGCCCGGACGCACCATGCTGGCGTGTAAGCGCGAGGTCTTCCCGCTACCTCATGCTGCAAAAAACTCCGATGCCCTGCACACCAGTATTCGCGGCATTACCCATCTGGCTTTCGACTACAAGGCCTCACGAAACAGGACCCTGGCAAGCCAGACAGCCATGCTGAGTGATTCTCTGGAAACGCTCGAACTAATGCCGGGTGGTGTAATCCTCAAGGTTCGCAACCAGAAAGATTAAACCGTAAAGGAACTATAAAAAGGGCGGAGATCACTCTCCGCCCTTTGACAAAATTACCCTCGAATATCTTAGAACTGAGCACGTTGCGGTGCAATCGGATTACCCGCTGTTCCTGGTTTGGCCGAAGTCAGGAATGCCGCTACATTATGGATATCCGCATCCGTAAGATGCTTGGCTACCTTGCGCATCATCCCTCTGGGATCATTGAAGCGGGCTGATTCCTCCGTGGAACCCCCCGCACCCTCACGGAAGGCTTCCAGTTCATGTACGATATATTTGTAACGCTGACCACCAATAGCCGGGAAGATGCGACCCGCACTGCGGCCATGGAAAGAATGGCAACTTTTACATGCCGGCACGCCATGGTCGGGTAAGCCAAACTCCACAATCACACGACCCTTGTAGGCCTCGCCTACATCCTCGCCATCTTCTTTCAATGCCCTCAGGTCCGAACCCAGAAATGGCGTTTTCAATGAATGCACATAGGCGGCGACATCACGGCGATCCGCAGGCGTCAAAGCTTTGGCGATATCATTCATGGCTTCCAGCGTATTATCATATCGTTTGTCTGTCGAAAAATCCGTCAACTGTTTCAAAATATAGGTATAAACCTGGTAAGCCAGTCGCGGTGTCCCCATGTCATCCTTGCCCGTACCTGCATCACCGTGACATGAAGCACAGGCCGGCACATCATCACCCTTGCCGTTCAAAAAGATATTTCGCCCGTTATTGAGATCTCCCATGTTTTCTTCCGCTGACACGGACACTGCTGTGCACATAAATATGAAAACCGCTGCACTGGCTATACTTAAGAATCGACGCATAATTAAACCCCTCCAGTCATTTTCAACTTAAAATTTTAATTGGGAATGCTATGTGAGCAACCCACTTTGATTACAACAATTTCCAGACCAAATTGACCGGAAATCTATTGCTTGGCGCAGGCCCGTTTGTAATTAATGATCATGATTCCGTAGAGAACGACAACAATACCCAGATACATCACCCATACAGTATGATTCTGGAAATTCGCTGATGCTTCAAGAAACTTAGCTACCATAACACACCTCCCTAGTCAATTGCGTGCAATCATCGCTCTGACAAATATAAAAAGCAAGGATTTTCCACCTTATACTTGATGTAGATCAATGTCTTATATTCCAGAAGATATAGAATACATCGTTTTTTCCTTGAGCTACTTTTAGCGAATCACTAACATATTGATATTTAATATGATTACTTGACAATATTCTTACTGAATAATCAGCAACGCGCCGGTAATAAATACCATGAGTCTCGCAGTCATAATACCGCGTCCCTGGAGTTTATGCTCCTGACGAATGTTCTTGTCGCCAGCCCATAGCTTCCTGCCCGCCTGAATCTGGATGACATAAAGGGTATAAAGCACAATAATCAACATGAAGTGCATCCATATCGAGAATGAGAAAATCTGTTCCTTTTCTATGAGCCGCTTATACCAGTCATTCGCCAGATACAAATAAATCGGAAACGCAATATCAAACACCATCACCATAATCATGCTTGTAATGTGCAGCGAGCGGATACGTGCAAACCGGTAGGCGGCTCCCATCGCAATAAAGCTGACGAGAACAGCCAGTATCGTGCCTTTCATGGCGGTGGATATTAACCTGCACTACTCATGAATGCCAAACTCTTATTGCAGCTTTCGTAATCATCGCTAGCCTGCCATTCCATGCCGCATCATAAAAACCGTTATCTGGTTAAATTTCTGATTATGTCGGTACTTTCCTTTTTCATTGGCACCGTGCACGGGCTGTTGCAGGTCATTCCAGCCGTACGCGCCTGGCTGGACTCCATTGGCAGCCCCTATGGCGGCCCAGGCCACATGATTGATCCACTCGCTCACGCCCATATCAATCTGGTTGGCGGCGTCACTATTCTTGGCATGGCCGTGACCTACTACATGCTACCCAAAATTACCGGTAAACCCATCCATTCACAGCGTATGGCCGAACACTCCTTCTGGTGGACAACTATCGGCGTCAGTTCCTTTTATATATCGTTGATGGTTTTTGGCGGTATTGAAGGGCATTTATGGCTCACCAATCCCGAGGCCATCCCCGCTGTACATCGTTTTTACGGTCCCGTTATTTCCATTGCCGCATCGGTACTCGCCATTGGATTCTGGGCTTATCTGGTCAATGTATTGTTTACATTAAAGGATATCTACAAACCCAAATGACCCGGCTTTCCTGCGGTTGCCCGGATGTCTTCCCGGACTGGGACGGACAGGATATCAATCTGGGGGCATGGCTGATCCACGAAATCGGCATCCCCATGTTTCTGCACATGCCTATGGGTTTTGAAGCCTACCTGCACAAACAACACAGGGATATTGAACAGCTTGGCTTGCATTCACGCTGGCCGGGGTTTGTACTGGCACGATCCGCCATGTTCCGGGGGTCGATTCTTTGCCCGTTACAGGAAGAACGCTCTCCAGCCAGAAATGTACGGCGGCTGTCAAACCCTTTTTATGTCCGGGTTGGCATGGTTCACGGCGATGTTGGCAATATACGTAGCGAAGTCAGCCGCCTGCAAAGTACATTGCTGGATGCAGGACGTATGCCCAGGGAACTATTTCTTGCTTATCTGACCTGTCCGGTATGCAAAGACGAACGGGGTGGAAACAAAGTGATGATTCTTCGTCACTGGGAAGAATCCGAAAAGCTCAAAAAGCGGCTGAAACGTTAAATTCAAGTTAGCGCTATTGCTGCTCCCGATCAATCAGCCATGCTATAATATCCCGCCGGTCACGTTCGGGAAGTGGTGGCAAAAACATGCGGGTATTGGGTTTAACGCGCCTTGGATCTTCCAGCCACCGGTTCAGTGCATCGACATCCCAGCGTGCAAAGGGAACACCCGAAATACTCGGAGAACGATTAAAAATTCCCCGCAATCCAGGGCCAACCTTTTTCAGGTCCTTGCTCAGATAATGGCAGGGGCCGCAGCGAACCTCTGCAACCACTTTGCCGCGTGCCACATCTCCCGTTTTATTGGAAACCGGTGTGGCTTGTGCCATCGTAGTCATCCCGCACGCCAGTAATAACGCGAACACGATCATATCATTATGATACCCCACGCGGCTTCCCCCGCGGGGGCGAAAGATTGAATTGCAACTGACCTTCCCGCCATTTTCCCGCTTCTTCCCTGATATGCACATACAGTATGGCATGTTGCGGATCGCGCACAAACCGTGATCTGCGGTATACACCTACGCCACCATCCGGTATGGCCTGAATCCAGTCCGAGGCACGGGTACGAATTTTCACCAGCATATTCTCTTTAGGCCGCAGACCTCGTGCATCGCTGATAATTACCAGAAACTCATTCATCCCCGACCTCAATACGCCGGGCCTGATCTCAATACGCACATGCCATTTATTCCATACCTGTTCCGGTGGAATGTAGCCTGCGGGTTCACTGCTGCATCCTGCCAGGACAAATAACATAATCATCAGCAATGCCCGTTTCATGGCTACGCCCAGCCCGCATATTGCATGAAGGATCCGGAATTCAGAGTTGAGCCGCTAAAGAAGGCTGGCTGATCGGGTAACAAAAAAGCGGGAAAAATCCATGCGAGACCCTGATATAAAGTATATATATTATCCATCAGATGCCCGCCTTTGTACAATATGTGGGCTAGCATACTTCCCCAGATAGTCTAGCAGAACCTGCATGTCCTGATCTGCAATTGCACCCAGGCCACGTTGTACACGATAGCTTTGCATCCGCAAAACCACCCGCGCCCATTCAGGAAAGGTATGGGTCTCAGGTCGTGGTGATGCATGGCAAGACGAGCACTGCTCTACCAATACTGCATAACCCGGTGATTGTATGCCAGGAAACGATGATTGCCGCTGTGTTGTTTGTGTCTCTGAAGTACAGGCTGTCAGGAACAAACATACCATCAGCATGGCTTTATCCGGACTCATCGCTGTGGCGCTTCGACGGGTCACAATCTTCTTCCCCGGAAGACTCGGGATTAAACAAGTTTACCATGAAATAGATGAAGCCACCCGCAACAACAAAATAAACGACCGCAATCAGATGCCCCCATGTAATCCATGGTCTTGGATGGCCCGGTCTGTCTCCCCAGAAGGGGAGACTCAGGCCAAATGCTGCCAGTAATACAATCGCGATAACGACAAAAAACCAGACAGGAACGCGTTTGCGGGATACGGCCATTTTCTCCGTCAGTTCCCAGTCCTCCAGCCCGCGGCGATTCCGCCGCTCCTCATCACTGGCATAGCCGTAGTGATCCCCGGAGGCCTTCCCCCAATCCGTATGTGTCGGCTTTTGTCCGGCCTGCCAGCGATCCTTTTCCTGCTGTTTTTCCTGATCCTCACTCATCCCTTCACCCCCGGCGCAAAATGGCGCACTTTATACACACTGCTCCATCCATGATCCGATTGAACCCGTACGACAAAATTGTATAAACCATGCGGCAGATTCTTGCTGATATACAAAATAACATTCTGGCGCCCTGCTGAACTAAAATGCATCGTATCATGGGCTAATTGCCATGAACCTTCGGGAAGACCTTCGACCTGCACATCAAAATTTACCGGATGATACAGCTTGTTGGCCACATTGATCTGGTAATCCAGTAGCAAGCCATCAGCCCGTGTTTCTGACCGGAATGCGCTCAGATGGTAGGGCTCATAACTCGACAAACCATAGGCAAACATCACTCCGCCCAACAGGGCAACGGGAAATGCAGCGCGAACCCTCGAAAAGAATGACCCCACATTGCCACGCCCGCGTTCGCCCGTTTCATCGCCAAAAGCAAAGCTTAACAGGCCGGATCCGGTCCATTTTCTGCTTCCGGCATGCAGCGCATCACATGCCTCAATACATTCACCGCAGTTAATACAACTGTCAAACACTACGGTATTGCGTGGGTCAATATCCAGATAGCATGAATCCTCGCAGTAATGACAAGTAGCGCAATGATCTGACCGTGATTTGTCGTAAGCGACATGCAAGGTATCCTTCGTTTTAAAGGAATGTTGCCACATGCGGTAAATACACATATAGCGGCACATCATGTGCCGGATGACGGCGATATCGAGAAACAGGATCACCACGAACACGAAATAAATCCACAACACGGAGCCCGCATGCGTAGCCCGGAGCGTTACCACCTGCCATAACTGTTCCGGTGGAAAGAAATAAAGCAACGGGATGATGGCATAGAACATGGCGGCCAACACAAAACATGCAAACAGAATCATACGATTGCGCCACGAATCACGCCGCACCGCTACCTGCATGGCTTCTCCACTCAAGTCCATCATATCGGCATTGCGCCCCAGCCATTTCCGCGTCAGGGCATTGGCCCATTCCGAAACCGAACCCTGTGGGCACACCCAGCCACAAAATACAGCACCTGCCAGTGAATAACTCATGACAAGCAGGCTGGCTGCCATAATCCAGAAACCAAACACAATAAAGAAATCAGAAAACCAGATTTGCCGGTCCAGGATAATAATTGCGCCGTCGGCAACACTGATATGAAACAGACCGCTAAGCGGGATCACCACCAGCAATACCAGTGTTGCAAGTTGACTGATCCGCCGCGAACGGTGGATACGGCCAGTCTGCCCTGTTACGGCGACAGGTATGGTGGCAGATGTTTCGTTTACGCTCATGGATTAAGGCCCATCCTACCACCTGCGTCAAGTTGCGTCATTCCGGCCACATCCGAATCCAGTGGAGACAGCTCCAGGATACGCTGGCGTAAATGCCCGGCAAGCTTAGAATTATTCCGTTGCATGGCGCTTTGTTCCAGGGTCAATCGCAACAGCGATTTAAGCGCCTCGATATGATCCGGACGAATGGACAGCACAGCCTTCAGGGCCTTCTCTTTGTTATACCCGTAAGCTTCGGCATCAGCCAATGTGGCATACATGCGGTCAGCCAGTGCAAACCCTGACCAACGATCCCGCGGGTTGGCCTGATAAGCCAGGCGCGCCAGCTGTTGCGCCTGTGCTTCGTGCCCGCTCAGGGAAGCCAGTTCGAGCTGCATATTCAGACTACTGGCGGCATAGGCGCGCATGAATGAGTGACTGTCTGATTTGACTATATGTAATTGCCGCATCGCCATTGCTGGCCGAATTCTCTGATCCAGTAACCATTTCAGGGAACCGGTCAGGCGCATGTCCCTGCCATAACGGGCCCTGGGCAGTGAAAATTCGATCACCGGCGACCACTCGCCCTGCAATGGGGCGTCCATCTTCGGAATTATTCCCCAGTAACGTCCAAGCCATGTCCATATGCCTTCATTCCCGCTTATCTTGCCTTGCACGGCCTTGTCCAGATGTACAAAACGGGAGTGCAGTGATGGAACGGAAATTAAACCGTTCCTGATCCCAACCAGTGCCAGACGAAACCCGTCAACAAACATCTGCCCCTGTGGAAATACCTTCCTGAAGCTGGACAGCACGGTCTTCAATGAAGGAACATCAAACTGATTCAGTGCCAGCCATTGCACATATAGCCCACCGGTATTCAATTTGCTCCTGCCTCGTTCAAACTGTTGTATGGAAAGTAATGCGCTGCGGCCCACCATATCCGGGTGGAACAAATCACCAAGAATGATGTCGTAATGCTCCGGCGTGATGCGCAAAAAACGGCGTGCATCATCCCGTACCACCTTTATGCGTTGCATCACTCCGCCATTCACCGGATCAAATCGGGTGTCTGCTGCCATAATGGCACCGGCGGAAAGTTCCACCGCCGTGCGAGTCAGACCGGAAAGAGCAAGACTGGCCGAAGCCGTAATCCCGGTTCCCAATCCCAGAAGCAGGATGGATTTCGGGTGCGGATGCAGCAACAATGGCAATCTGGCCTGATTTTTCTGCACGGCAATAGCGGTCGGATCGGTGGAGGCATCCATGCGATGCAAATCGGAGAGCAATAATCTTTGACCATTTGGTAATGCAACGACATGCGTAATCGACACCGCATCTTCAAAGACCATGATATTTTTACCACCAGCCAGCTCCTGAGGCAGTAATATACTGGCTTCCGGCAAGCGCTGAACAGGCCAGAGCATCAGACATATCAGCGGTAGTGCCAGCCACAAGCTGCGTTGCTTCACCCAAATCATACCGCACAAAAACAGGGTTATCGCAGCTGAACATAGTGTACCCGCCGTTCCTAATGCAGGTAACAGTACAAAACCGGCCAGCATGGCACCAAGCGCTGCACCGGCACTGTTCGCACCATACAACCATGCACCGGACATATGTGTGGAACCGGACCGGTGACCAAGCAGGGGTAACCACGCGCCGAGCAAAAGAGTGACGGGAAGCGTACAGACCATGATGGCCACACCCTGTTTCATCATTGCGCCATAGAGTGATGTTGCATGCATGGATTCCGCCCACCGGGCCAGCCATGGTAATTCGTACAAACTCAGGAGTGTGAAGAAAGCCGCCAATGCAGGCATCCAGCACAGAATACGCGATGGATCGGCACGCCGTGCCCAAAGACTACCCATGGCGATACCCGCCAGAAAAATAGCCAGAATCACTGCCAGCACATACTCGGTACGCAACATCAGCATGCCGTACAAGCGGGTCCATGCCACTTCCAGTGTTAGCGAGGCCGCGCCAATCCCGGCATAAGCGAATAAGGTCAGCATGGGTGGCCGCCGGCTGGTCTTGCCGCGGTGCTCATGTGTTTCATCCATGCCCGAATACCCGGAAAGGAGCCACGCTCCTGCACAGACGATCATACTGATAACCGCCACGATCCGCACCGATTCTGACCAACCAAAAGCTGGCAGTAGAATCAGGGGCAGCAATGCACCCAAAATCCCTCCCATGGTGTTCATGCCATACACAGCACCCAGCGAACTTCGTTCTACCGCTACTTTCAAGATCAGTGGAAACCCTGCACCCATACCAAAAGCCGGAATGTATAACAGTGTAAAGGACGCTATTCCCTGCATACTGAACCACCCGGCAAGCCCGGATACCATATAATCATCCAATAAATTATCCACGCCATGCATAAGTGCGGGAAGAGCCAGTGCATATAAAGCGATGCAGCCTTCAATCAGGGCGAACCAGCGCAATGCGGTACGTGCCGGGCAACGTAGTTTCACTCCAAGAAGGCTGCCGCAGCCAAGGCCTGCCATGAATGCGGACACCGTCACCACGACACCGAAGATACTGACTCCAAACAACAGGGAGAGCATACGTGTCCATAATACTTCATAGGCCAGCGCCGCCATGCCCGACAGGGCGTAGATAAAAATCAGCATATTACGAAATGTGTTTGCCTGCATCAGAAGTGGGCCGACATACGTAGACTTTTTATAAGATTGTCATTAAAAAGGATAAAACCAGACAATGGCGGTAATTGCATGCGCAATAGCCAGCGTCACACTCAAACCCGCAAACAGCATATGTGGTACAAACAAATCCTTGCCGAATACACCCATGGCCAATCCCAACCCGCCGGTAGTCAAAATCAGTATCAACAGACTGATGCCCATCAGGAAAAGAACCTCATGCCTGCGTTTGTCGGGAATGGACAACACACCGCCTTCCTCCTGATTACCAAAACCCTGCAAGACCTGCATGGATGATCCGGGAACCGGTTCATCCGCATATGACGGAACCGGCGCACCCAGAATTCCCATCCCCCAGATCAGAGGCAGTGCTAACAACCAGCGCACGGGATTATTCCTGCTCCGTATCTTCCCTGGATTTTTTGACTGCATTCCACCAATAAAGAACAGCCATCAGAATCATCGGCGTGAATACCAGAAAAAACAGAAACACAAAAATAACCCATATTGAATCAATACTGATATGCAGGTAACGATAGCTGTCAATGGCATAAGCTTGTGTAGGTAAAAAGAGCAGCAGTGTCATGTTGTACGCCAGAAACGCTTTTTTCAGAGCCTCTACCTGCTTTCCAGATAAATATATCACTTTTATTTCCCTTCCTTGAAATCCATATCAGCGACGCAACGAAACCCAATAAAATCGGATGCCTTGTTCGGAGACTCATAATTACGATGGTAGGTGGTAGTTGAGAACGGATCACTATTCCACGAACCGCCGCGCAATACCTTGTATCTTAATTCATCATCAATAACCAAATCCACCGTTTTTTTGGAACGATCCTGCGCTGACAACACCTTCGGCACCTTAACCTTGAACAAATCCGTATCGGCACGCGAACCGGTATAAGGAGCAAAATCATCGGCTACCCATTCATAGACATTCCCCGCCATATCCATGGCGCCATACGGACTGGCACCCTGTGGATACTGATCCACCCGGCCAGCGTGGCCAACACTGTAATAAGTGTTCAGATACGCCGCATCCATCATATTACCCCATGGCCACCTGCGGCCATCTGTTCCACGTGCAGCTTTTTCCCACTCAATCTCCGTGGGGAGATGCTTGCCCGCCCATGTGCAGTACGATATGGCATCATACCATGAAACCAGCGTGACCGGATTAAGCACTTCGCCCTGCGGGATATGGCCTTTGGGCCAGGCCGATGGAGGGCGATGCCCGCTTTGTGCAACAAAACGGGCATATTGCGCATTCGTCACCGGATATTTATCCATGCGGTAAGCGGCAGTGGTTACCTGGTGCATAGGCTTGTCCTGATCATCAGCCCGAAATCTGTCCGTACCCATCTTGAAGGACCCGGCGGGAATCGTCTCCATCGTGGAAAACTCAATCCATTGCTCCGTGCTCAACAGAGCCTGGGCTTCACCCGGTATATAAGTGGATATGCCCGTATCGTATTCATTCCTGCCATGAATGTTCAGATCCTCACCGGCGGCCCGGATATGTTTCTTCACATCCGCAACATCATATCCCGCTTTGTTCCGCATCTGCACCAGACGTTCCGAGCCCAGAGACATCACATGCAGGGAACCAAGAACCATTACAGCGACAATGCAGGTGATAATGACAGCGGCCAGATAGCGTTTGCGCGACTCATTTTGACGGGAAGAGGGTTGCTTACGGACGTAGCCGGATTTACGTGCCATGTCTGTCTGATTCATGTTTCATGTCTTTCCGCTCTATTTCTTTCTTTCGTTTTCTGACGATCATTTGAATGTTGTTAAATTCACCCAAAAAGGCTCCCAGAGCACAAAATTCCATAGCCAGGAGGACGTACAAACCCCACCAACCGAGCGGATTAAGCGCTGCACCCTGTGGAATGCCAAGAACATACACAGTCTCATAATAATCAATGCTATAAACGATCAGGGGAGGGAAATGCGCCACTATCTTTCCTCCAATGCCATACATCGCTGCAATCACCCAGCCGGTGATGAATGGAACAACAAACATATTGGCAATCCAGGCAAAGCTGAAGGTTGAAAGACCCCAGAACAGTTCCATGCGCACATCAAGAAGGCGTGCACCAAAATGAATCATGGCGCAACCAATAGCCAGTGAAATCATCACCCGCACCCATTTTTGATTCATGAACTCTTCCCCGTTTTCTGCCTGCCTGGTTTATGTTCCTGTTGCGATCTGCCAGAGTCCTCCCAGGGTTTTCCCGTCAATTTCTCATATTCAGCTTTACGTGTTTCTTCCAGATACCAATCCTTCACTTTCAGACTAAACAGATATTTGGCCAGCATGCGTCGTCTGGCTTCCGGCAAATACGCATAAGAGGGCATGCGGTATTTCTTCTTCATGCGCGAGGGAAGAATGCTTTGTGGGTTCTTCGCTGACAGATATTGATAAAGCCATGCCTCATCACGTAACGAACCCATACCATCCAGGCTGGGGGCTGGCACAAACTGCATGATGTTGCGCACCCCCCAAAGGGAATGGCAATCGCGGCAGCCCAGGTTGCGATAGCTGTCGGAAGCCTCGCGGCCCAGGTCTTTGGGTGCAGTGCTGTAAAACGGAATGCCAGGATCCGGTTTTTTGTTTACATCTCTAGGCCAAAAGCCACGCATAAGGGCCAGAATAACGATAATGCCAATCGCTGCCGCGATCCAGCGTTCACCCTGACGCATCCTAGCCTGCATTATTCATAAATTGGCGCGATGATTGCGCAGGTACTTTGTTTGCAACGGACAGCGTGGCCCCGAAGCGGCTATTCCGAGGAAGGAGTGCGTAGCTGTGCATACGGACGACCGACGAGGGACTCGCTGCGGACAAAGGAACAAGCAAGGGCGTGGCAGTATTGATGAATAATGCAGGCCAGATGCTCAGGCTGCGCGCTTACGCGCCTGTTCTTCTGCTTTCTCGATAGGCACTTCCTTGCGCCGTTTTTCCTGTTGGCGCGTGACTTCCTGATACTTGGCAAATTCCTCGGGGCTCATTTTATCTTTGTCATTGTCATCAAATACCAGATATTTAATATCTTCATCGAACTGCTCATTCTTCGCGGCCCAGCGCAGACCAATGACGACGGCAATCAGAATCAATCCGCCGGTAATCAACCAGATGTAAATGGTCCAGCCATCACTAAACTCAAATCCAAACATATGACCTCCTAAAACAGATAGCCTTCAAGTAACTGAAGCGCTGCCACCACTGATGCAGCAATCACACCAAGAAGAATCATCCCCATCAACACCCATTCACCGGTCTTCATCTTGCTGCTTGATCGAGCCTTTATGAAAACTATCATAATCCCGACAAACAAAGCAATGGAGATCATCATAAAAACGAATATCCCCACACTGTATTCGTGGCTTTGCAAACTCTCTATGCCAAAATTATATGTCGGAGCTGCTTGGCCGGAAGCAAGCTGTAGCATCGGAAATTTCATGGCGAAAACTATACGCAAGTTCGCTTAATGCGCCATAGCAGTCATAAAAAAACGCCGCCTGAAAGGGCAGCGTTTTCCTGGAGAACCGGGGAATCTAAAACTCGGTTGATCTCGGATCCTGTGTTCCTTTCTTATGATTATCAATGAAAAAGCTGTAAACAACCGGCCCTATCAGCGCAATCGCAATAATAATTAAAGCAGCCAAATGTGGATTGTCCCAATTAATCATATTCATCTTCCTCCTTAATGGGATTTACTGTGATCAGGCTTCCATGTGAAATGCGGAAGTCTCTTCACGGCAATCATTACGGCGATACAGAAGTACACAATATAAAATATATCAATCATATAACCCTTATCCCACCAGGGCTGCTTGCGTTCAATACTGCCATCAGGTTTTGTATTGCCGAAGAAGTTCTGTAGATAGACCTTATCACCAACGATTTCGTATTCCTCAAGATCAGCACCCTTGGACTGCAACTCAACAATCTGTGGCGTGATGGTCTTAAGCTGATGCATGCTGATGGGATGCTGCGCACGCTGAAACGCATATTTGGAATCATATTGCTTCAGCGTATTCTCAATCAATTCCATCGCTTGAGCATTATTATATCCGGGTGTTTTCGTCTTGTCGTTCAGAATCGCCTGCACATCCACAGACTGCACCAATGGAATATAATCAGCATAAATCGCCGCTGTTGGCCGCTGGCCCCAGAGTGGAAAGGTAATTGCAAATGCGGTCAGGATGGTCAGCACCAACAGACCAATGACCGGACGCGGCAACGGATTATTGTTTTCCTTGATACCGCCCAGGCTTTCCCCTTCCCAAATTTCCTTGGCCTTTTCGTTTTTGGCATCATCCGTCATCGTGTACAGCGGATTATCCAGTCTCCAGTTTCCCAAATCTGCCATTTTATCCCCTCCTTACTTAAGATTCAGCACGAAGTCAATCAGATAACGAATCTCGCTATCCGGTGCATAATCCGGAACTTCCGGCGGATAAATGCGTTTGCCTTCGTAGTATTCCTGATACTCCTCACTCCATTTAGCCAGAGCAATTGTGTTGCCATGCGCATCTTTCTTGCCCCACAGGTAGTTATAGCGCGGCATAATGGAGTGTGGCTGCACCAAACGCGGATTGAAGAAATGCAGAGTCATCCACTCACGTGAAGAATTGCGCGATCCGACATGCAGCAGATCCGGCGCTTTGCGGTCGGAACCAAATGCTGTCGGGGACTCACCATTAAAATCTCCGGTCATCGGTGGTCGGCCAAAGGTCTGCCAGTCCTGTGTCTCCTCCGGTAACAGGGTATGACACCACCAGCAACCCTCACGGATAAACATGGTCTTGCCCGCGCCGGCATACGATGTGTGCGCATCACCCGCAGCGGCCAACACCTGTGCCGGCTGCCAGCCCAGGGTTGCTGTTGCATTTTCAATGTACGGCGTATCCTTACCCTTGTAGGAACCTTCTTTTATAAGGAATACGGCCCCTTTGTCCATGCTGGCAGCACCAATCCGTCCCTGACGCTCACTCAGTGCCTGTGGTCCATCCCCCAGAATGCGCGTATGCTGCAAACCGCTGGGAAACTGAACGCCTGCCTTAAATACATAGGCGGTAGTTTCATCCATCACGGCGCCGGTACGCGGATCCTTGCTTAAGGTCACCTTTAATGGTTTGTTCTTCCCGGCAAGAAACATGTCCCAGTAGTTAAAGCCGGATTCGTAGCCATATGTCAACTGCTTGTCGAGTGATATCCTTGTCGCAGAAATAGCTGAAATATCAGCCGTCGGGAAAAAGATTGTAATCGTCATCGAAAGGCTTAGTGCAATGCCGAAGCAGATCGAACCAACATTATATTCTCTGAATGCCACTTTTTAGTCCTCCCTATAAATTAAATATCATAAAATAAGTCAGGAAAAAGGGGCGGCGATCAACATCGCGCCGCCCATCCCCCCCAGGTTTATCTTTCGTAGGCCAGCTCATGCGGCAGACGGCCAACCGGCACTTCGGTGCCCACACGCGCGGTCATCCACATATTGTACAACCATACGATGTTGCCCAGGAACACCATGGTTCCTCCCAGCCAGCGTACAATCATGTACGGATGCTCGGCGATGACCACGTCAATGTACGGCACTTCGTAAACCTTGCCCGCGCCCTGAATCAGGCCGGCAATGGTCATCGAGGTCCAGTACAGCGAGAAGCCGATAATCAGCATCCAGAAGTGGAAATTGGCCAGACTCAGTGAGTACAGCTTGCGGCGCAACAGCACCTGAATACCATAATACACGGCCGCGGCCTCGGCAAAGGTGGAGAACCCAAGCAGCGCCAGATGGGCATGCGCTACAATCCAGCCCGTGCCATGGATATACCAGTTGATAGCGCGTGTCTGGTGGAAACCACCCTGCATATTCAGCGGAATAGCCAGGAACACGCCGGTCATGGTGAACTTGATTTCAATATTCTCCACGAACATGGTCCATTTACCCTGCATGGTCAGCAGGATATTGCATACATAGGCAACGGCCGGCACCAGAATCAAAACGCCTTCCACGGACGCGAAGGACTTTAGCCATTCCGGCAAAGGCGCGCTCATCAGATGATGGGCCGCCGGTGTGGAATAGAACACGACGATGGACCAGAAATGCAGATGGCCCACACGATGTGAATACAGCGGGTTACCCGTCACCTTGGGAATCATGTAGTAGGTAATGGCCGCCGCCACCGGCGTAATCAACAGACCCAGAACGTTATGAGCGAACCACCACGTCATGTACCCTTCATTCAACCCTGTCAGGTGGAAGAATTCCGGCAAGTTACCAATGAGAAACACGATAATGAACATGAACGTGCTGGCGGCAAAGAACCAGTTGGTGGTGTAAATACCCTGCGTACGGCGATTAAGGATCGTCATCCACACATTCAGCGCCCATGGAATAGCTACGAAAAATGCGAGATACAGATCAATTGGCCAGATGAAGTCGGAATACTCACGGCCCGAAGTCATGCCGGACCACAGCGTGGCCAGACCCAACGCTAGGCCCACATTCCACAACAGGCAGTTCCACACGCCCAGTTTTTCGCTCCACAGCTTGGTGTTGCCCAGCGCCGGCGTGATATACATCATGGACATGGCGAACGCCATAGCGATCCAGCCGAAAATTACGGTCATCACATGCACCTGACGCATGTGGCCGAACTGGAACATGTATGAATTAGTGAACCAGTCGGGAAAAGCCAGCTTGGCCGCATTGAACGACCCCAGACCCGTACCGACGATAAACCACATAATCGAAGAAAACGCGAAGAAGATTGAAGCAGACCCTTGCGGAATATCCTCTTCCTTCGCAAGCAAATATTTGAGCATTATCCTATACCCCCCGTGATATTAATTTGGAAAAACTGTGGTTAATCATGGTCTGATTCGTCATGCTGGCCCGGCATCATTAAATACCAGGCAAACCACATACTCGAAAAAGCCAGGGTGATTCCCAGAATAGCTGCGATTGTATCCAATTTACCCTCCTTTAACTTGAAATTCTGGTCATGTTAATCTGTAGATTGCGGCCCTATTCTTCCTGACCCTCAAGAACAGCGTGAATCTTCAGCGTGTAACCCATCAGAACGACAAATGCGATACCGAACACAATCATGATCCAGTTGGTAAAACCCGAATAGGTTATCGGCCAGTATGCGTCCATACCCCAGATACCGGATTCACTAAATCCGCCACGGCCAAGATTTAGCATGAATGCGAGCGCAAACACTGAACCGTTACCCATGCCGGTCGTTAAACCGACAACAATATTCAGCCAGACAGCACCTTTCATACCTACCCTCCTCTATGAATTTTTATTCATGAACCCGGACAATAAGGTAGTTTCTTGATCTATGTCAAGTATTATTCATTTCCAAAACACTATGCCCTTGCCCCGGATTACCGGAGGATGCACCATCACGATATGAAGGAATTTGTTTTTTATATTGCTGGCGCAATCATATCTCTGTTTATTCTTGGATATGCCGTTCATATGATGATCGGCGGGCTGGTGAGTCAGCGGACGGAAATCACAGCCATCGTTGGTGTGACCATCACCGGCATCATTACGATTGGTTTTATGGCATGGGATGTTATGCGCCGCAGACGTTAATACTGCTCCTGTTAGCCCTTCACGCCTTGTATAATTGCAGCGCATCCGTTGCCGACCTGAATTCACTTTCATTGGCAAACTGGGTACGATGAAATACAAACTGTTTTTTCATCCCCTCGTGATCCGTACCGCTCAAACCAAAGGACTTGCCGGCATAATCAGGAAAAAAACGCACGCCCTTGACCAGGGAAACAGACTCACCACTCTTCAAACGTACGCGCACACGCTCCGTTTCGATCTGTAACTCCAGCGGAGACGAAGGCAGCAATTGCAGGCGGCGGAAAATGCGCCCCCCGCCAACCATCAGAAAAAAGAAGCCCAGGAACATCAGGGCATAACCGATCCCGACCGTGTCCTTGCCATACCATAGCTTCAGCCCCCACAAAAGAAGAAATGCAACCGTCGGCACATATAACACGGCATCCCAGATGATGCCATTGCGATCAGGATGCAGGTCAAAATTGAAATTGCATGTTTTTTTTACCATAGGCTAGGGGTTCCTTATCATGATCCAAACCATGATCATCGATTACTTAAATAGCTTGGTGGCTTTTCGTCCTGTCAACGATGCTAGTACCGGATCAATCTCCTGATACAGAGTGCGGCCGGGGAATACGCGAACCACAGTTTTTTTATTATCGATAATAAATGACCACGGTTCGCCGCGCACCTGAAATGCATCATAGGCCTGCGGATTGTAATACTGATCCATGTGCAAAAAGATGATTTGATCACCGTACTTCTTCATCATCACTTTCAGCAGCTGTAGTTGCTGGTCACACTGGGTGCAGTGCCCCGGCGTAGCAAACTCCAGCACAATGGGCTTGCCCATCGTTAACGCATCGTCAAAGGAATACTGATACATCTTCGGGTCGGGATAGCGGTAACTGGTCAGCCTGGCCATATCACCACCGACATCGGATAGCTTGGCTGTATGCACGGACGGCGCCTGTTTCCCCTCCAGCATCACACCACCACCACCCACGCTCATATCGCAAGCCGTCAACCCGGCCACGATCATCAACAACCCGCTCAATCTTTTCATGATCGATACCCGGCACAAGTACGGAATATATTGTAGGCCCATATGCAATTGGCCAACAGCACCACTGTGCCAAAAATACCCATGACCGCCAGCCACGGACGCACCAGCATTTCCACTTCCTGCGGGGCCATGGTAACACTGGCATTGCCGCCGATCAGACCTGCCATGGTAAAGAACACCACCATACCAATCAGCCCGAAGTTGTGCGTCCAGAAGTGTGCCTTCACCAGCTTCATGCTGTAAATCGGACGCCGTACCAGACGTGGAATGATATAATACACGCCAGCAAAAATAGCCATCTCGACCCAGCCAAGTAAATTAATATGCGTATGCGCACGCACAATCAGCCGGCCAAACATGCGCTGATCAACAAAGTGACGGAATTCATGAATACCCCCCATCAACGCGCCCCATGAAAAACCAATCAGGCTATAAATCACGCAGGCAAACACAAACCACAAGATGTATTTGATATACTCTTCATCTTCCCATGGCTGGCGCATTACAAACCCTTCCTTTCAGCATCACGTGCAGCCCGTTTCAATGCTTCCGGATTATCACGGATATCCTTGTATTTCTTCTTCCACTCCTTGGGCGCCCATGTGTTAACCATGGTGTCAATGAATACCGATTTCCCCTTAGGCGGTATCGGCGACGTTGATGAACCCTGTTCCGACCTGAGTTCAGAAAGAAATCTAGCGATGGCGTGCAAATCTTTAGCTGGTAACTTCATGGAATAAGACGCTTCCTTGGGCGCGGGGCCATGGTCAATAGTGCGTGCGCCATAGGTTTTTTCCGGATGCCGCAGAAATGCGTAGATCCAGTTCACATCATGACGTGAACCAATACCATCCAAATCCGCACCACGTCCCATATTGGTACCACTCCCCAAAGCCCGATGACAGGATCGGCAATTCTTGACTCGGAACAACTCCGAACCATGATCACCTTCTTTGGAAAACTCATAATGCGTTAACTGGGCATACATCGGTTTGTCACTGTGGGCGCGAATATACTCCATTATGCCGAAGGCAATCACCGCGAACACCATAAATACGCCGAAGATAGTAAACAACACCTTCTCACCGGTTTTCATAGGCTGTTTCTTTTTCGCCATGATCAGGAATCTCTCTTACGTTTGATTAAGCTTACGCCACGGAAGCAATTGATTCTAGATGATATATTCCGGGCGCTGGCTGTGCAGAGGCGGCGCAGATTAGCACAGGCATGATCCACACGGCAAATACCGGGTAATAAAAGGTGGCCGCCCGTCGGCGACCACCAGCGGTCCAAGAGAACCGCTCTTACCTTGATTTAGTTGACGCCTTCTGAATTGTCAACTCCCTGAATATGGTCGTCCCCTTCAAGCGCCTTCTGATAACAGCGTGCTGCCTGCACCCAGTCAGATGCTTCAGCATGCCAGTCACCAAAAGTTTTCCATACCAGAGGACCGGGGTGAGCTTTTATAAGCTCCTGCAAATGATCAATCGCCAGGCCACCCAGAGATGCATCATGCGCAAGTACCGCCCTTAACCAGGCACGGGCCGGAGGCATGTTTGTGCTGCCGGCTTTCTCCAGCCTGCGATAGGCCTTCAGTGCATCCGTACGCAGGAGTTCATGCAGTGCAATTGCAATGGTTGCGTCATCGTTCGTTTCAAGATGTGCCGACCAAAGCTTGCGGCAACTTTGTGCATCACCCTGTTCGATCAGTACTTTCCCGAAGGACAGCAAAACATCTCTATCCTCCGGCATCAGACGATGGGCTTTTCGTAGATATTCCAGTGCATGATCCGGCTGTGCTGCAGCCAGTGCCATGTAAGCCGAAGCCAGCCGGGGGCGAATACTGGCTGCTGAACGCCCGCCCTTCTTCCACATATCTTCCAACAGGCGGGCCAATGTCGCCCAGTCTTCCTCTTCTTCGGCTATGTCCATTTTACGCTGCAAGGCCAGGGGAGCACCCGGATGAACATTCAGCCATGCATCAAGATGTGCTTTTCGCGCAACCACGTCCGGTTTTGGACAGGCTGCAGGATCGGTGACAATGCGCGCTCTGAGTGCCGCAAGCAAGGCATCATCATCCGTGGAGGGCATGGTATGATTTGCCGCTGATGTCGTAAGCGCCCGCAGAAGGCTGCGCCCCCAGACCGGCACGATGCCACGTGTCTTGCGAAAAACTCTGGCGCCAAGATCGCTGCGCATATCAATGAGTTCTGCCAGACCATCCCGAAGACGAGTCTCACGGCGCTTGCGCCCACCTGAGCGTAGCACCTGCCAGACCTGCCCGGGCCCGGCAAAAATAGCGGCAAGGATTCGCCGCAGCATCCAGAACAACCCGAGTAGCAACAGTAGCAGCAGGATAAATGGCCCCTGCCGGCTTTCAAACAGCCAGCCAAACGCCTCGATTCTGAGCGGCTGATCAGCCACATGCGGGAACAGGGCAAGAACACCGGCCAGAGCCAGAGCCAGAGTAAGCATAATAACAATGCGCATCAGTTCCCTGCCCCGCTGAGCGGCAATGAACTGATGGAGCGGCGTTGCTCCAGCCAGTTAGCGGCTTTGGTATGCATGGTTGCGATATCCTTCTGAATGCCGTCCAGATGCTCCGGCAGAAAGAGATCAGCGTCGTCGCCAAACTGTTCATGCAGGTCAGCAAGCAGATGCCGCCACACTTTGGGTTCCGGCCATATTTCAACACTTAATATATGCGCAGCCTCCAGAAGCCGTGCACGCAGTTCCGACAATTTCTGCTGTTCCGACGTAGGCACGGGACGCAGATGGAACTTGCCGGCCAGCCAGGAGAATGTGGGCTGTTCCGGTTTGGGGATGATATCCCGATGTTGCGGCACAGGCAGGGTCGCTGCCAACTCTTTTAACCGTACGCCCCATGCATTCAGTTTGTCCGCATCATTTGCCGCCAGCGTACGCATGGTTTCTGCTTCGCTACGTTCGTTTTCGCTCAGCAGGGGAAGTAATGTAATATCCTGCCAGAAATCAGTCATTTGCGGCAGCAGGGTTCTGGTGCTGGCGATCCAGCGCAGCCGGACGCGTAATTCCAGCTGCTGTCTGGTGAGCAATTCGCGATGTAGTTCTGCCTGCTTATCCTGTAATGCCTGTATGTGGCCCTGCAGTTCCCCCATGGTTGCCATCAACATTCTGACCTCTTCTGACGTAACTGCCGGAGGCACCATGCGCTTGTTTGATGGGGATACGGAATGCGGTGCAACCACAACGGGTGCAACAGTCTGCAACACGTGTGGAACAGGCTGCTTGGCTTCAGGGGATGCAGACCGGAACGTGACCTCGGAGGGTGCCGTAGGCGCAGGAACTTCAACCTGAGCTTGAGACGCCGGTGCCACATCCACATGACTGATATTTTGTGGTGGCGGACGGTTTGCCAGCATATCCGTCCACTTCTGACGCGTATCCTCCGGCACCAGAAACCATCCCAGCGGCAGAGCAGCGATAACCAACAGTAATACCAGCCAGCGTATTGCATACGAAGATGATCGGGTAGATATTTCTTCTGCCGGTATATCCCTCTTTTCCGGCGATGGCCCCTGAACAGATGTATCCGCTCCGGATGCGGGATGATCCACTAAATCCTGTTCTTCTTCAGCCACCTTACCGTTCCCGGATTCAGCCATGCGAAAGCCATCGGGCTACGTCCATGGCATGATAGGAGAGGATGATGTCAGCACCGGCGCGTTTGAAACCGGTCATGGTCTCCAGCACTACGCGCTGCTCGTCAATCCAGCCCTTTTCCGCTGCAGCTTTAATCATGGCGTATTCCCCGGATACATTATAGACAGCCAGTGGCAGCTGTGTCGTATCTTTTACCGTGCGCATAATATCCATGTACGCCAGCGCCGGTTTGACCATCAGTATGTCTGCGCCTTCCTCCACATCCAGCAGGGCTTCATGCAATGCCTCGCGTGCATTGGCCGGATCCATCTGGTAGGTAGCACGGTCGCCAGAGCTGGGGGCTGAATCTGCGGCATCACGGAAGGGTCCAAAATAACCGGATGCGTACTTCACTGCATAAGACATAATCGGCACATGCTGATACCCGGCCTTATCCAGAGATGAACGGATAGCCGCGACCATGCCGTCCATCATGCCGGATGGTGCAATCATATCCACGCCGGCATCAGCGTAGGAAACTGCTTCCTTGGCAAGATTAACCAGCGTGGCATCATTATCCACCGTCTCGCCATCCAGCACGCCGCAATGCCCGTGATCGGTATATTCACAGAAGCAGGTATCGGCGATCACACAGGTTTCCGGTGAAGCGTCTGTGGCTGCACGAATGGCTTCCTGAACGATACCATGTTTGTCCCAGCCGGAAGAACCCGTGGCATCCTTTTTCTCCGGGATACCGAACAGAATGATCCCCGGAATACCGAGTGATGCTACCGCTTCAACAGCCTTGCCAACAGCGGAAAGCGGAATGCGGGATACGCCTGGCATACTGGCCACGGAAACGGGTTCGGTAATGGTTTCATCCACAAACAGTGGATAAATGAAATCATTGATTGAGAGTGTGGTTTCCCGGACCATGTTGCGAAGGGCTGCGCTCTGCCGTATGCGGCGGGGACGAATGACCAGATCCTGTTTATGCATACGATTCTCCATTAACATCATTTTTCTGGAACCATGCCTCCAGCCCATCCAGCATGGAAGCAAAACTAGCCTCTTTTGCCACGACCTGCACGTCCAGATCAATGGCACGGGCTTCATTGGCGACTTGCCGGCTTATGACGGCAATCACGGGGTGATTGGCAAGCTGGCTATCACCAATACGCCTCACATAATGCTGTGCTGTTCTGGCGCTGCCGAGAAGCACAGCATCAATTTCCCCGTTTTTCAAGGATTGAATGACAGCACTGGCATCATCATCCGGACAAACCGTGCGGTAAGCCACAACAAGGTGTATGCCCACACCAGCCGCTTTCAGTGCTGCCGGCAACATATTGCGTCCCTGTTCGGCGCGGAAGAACACCAGACGATCAGGCAAGCCGCGTTGCCGATAAGCATCTACCAGCCCTTCCTGTGAAGTAAGCGGGGGCGTCCATGCCACCGGCACACCCAATGCCAGCAGCGCCTTCGCCGTATGGCGGCCAATGGCCACCACAGGAACAGACTGAAAAGTTGATATAAACGCATCGCCCAATACCCCGGCAACGCAATGCACTCCGTTAGCACTGGTAAACAATGCCTGTACGCCACTGCCCTCAAGAAGCCTGATAGCCTGCCGAACAGGTTCAGCAAGGCAAACAACGGCCATGCATGGAAAAGCGACAGGTATTCCTCCACGCTGGAGAATACGCTTTGCAACACTTTCCATTTGTCCGGATGCCCGGGTCATGAGAATACGCTTTCCGGTTAGTCCGCTCATTATGGTGCATGCTGCATCAAGCCATGTTGTATAGCCAATATGTCAATTGATTTCGCACCAATAAATATGTAGTATAAAAATATGCATAGAAAAAAGATGTTGCAGAATGCGCGATCAATTCTCAAAAATGTATTCGGATATGAAACCTTCAGGCCGGTGCAGGAGGATGTTGTAGCCGCCATGCTTGGCGGGAAAGACGCCTTTGTGCTGATGCCCACAGGTGGAGGAAAATCATTATGTTACCAGATTCCTTCTATTGTGCGTGAGGGTACGGGAGTTGTAGTGTCACCGTTGATTTCCCTGATGAAGGATCAGGTGGATGCATTAACCCGTTGTGGTGTAAAGGCAGCCTATTACAATTCATCCCTGAAAGTACTTGAAGCCAAACAGGTGCTGGCCCGGCTTTCCGGTGGCGATCTGGACATGCTGTATGTGGCGCCGGAGCGCCTGCTTTCCCCGGCATTCATCAAAACACTCAAATCGATTAAACTGGCACTGTTTGCCATTGATGAGGCACACTGTGTATCCCAGTGGGGACATGATTTCCGTCCGGAGTATGAAAAGCTGGGAAGTTTGCGGGAATATTTCCCGAACGTGCCTATTCTGGGGTTGACCGCCACAGCCGATGAACACACACGCAAAGATATTTTACAATGCCTGAATATCACGCACGCGAAACAGTTTATTTCCAGCTTTGACCGCCCGAATATTCGTTATCTGGTGGCGGAGAAACGTAAACCCATGGCACAGCTGCTACAGTTCCTGAACGACTGGCAAGGAGAATCCGGTATCATTTATTGCCTGTCGCGCAAACGGGTGGAAGAAGTTGCCGTACACCTGCAACGGCATGGCCTTCGCGCGGCCGCCTATCATGCCGGCATGCCGGGACGTCGTCGGAACAAGGTGCAGGAGGATTTCCTTCATGACCGTATTCGCGTCATTGTTGCCACAATTGCTTTTGGTATGGGAGTGGACAAACCGAATGTACGTTTTGTAATCCACCATGACGTCCCCAAGAGCATTGAGAGCTACTACCAGGAAACAGGCCGTGCCGGGCGCGATGGCATGGAGTCCGAAGCACTATTATTATATAGCTCAGGAGATGTTAATCTCGTTCGCCGCCTGATTGATAATGTCGAAAGTAAAGATCAGCGGCGTATCGAAATCCATAAGCTGAACAGCATGATTGGCTTTTCCGAAGCTCTGACCTGCCGCCGCCGCGTATTGCTGGGTTATTTTGGTGAGCAGCTTGAAGAGCCCTGTGGTAATTGTGATATATGCCTAAACCCGCCTGAAACATTTAATGCCATCAACGAAGCAAGACTTGCGATCAATTGCATTGCCGAACTGGAAGAAAAATACAGCAAGGGATATGTGGTGGATATTTTGCGTGGTTCCAATACAGCCCGAATCAGGGAAAGAGAGCACAACAAGCTCAAGACGTATGGCAAAGGCAAAGGTATGGGCGCGAATGAATGGACAACCATGTTACGCCAACTGGTTCATCGTGGATTTTTAACACAGGATATAAGCCAGCATTCAGCTTTGAAAATCATGAGTTCGGCCAGGGGCCTTGGCAAGAAAAAAAAATTAATGCTGGCCAAGTATGAACCGGGCGTGCGCCGTGGTTTCAAACGCCCGCGCATTCATCATGGTGACCCGATATTTGCTGAGTTAAGCAAATTAAGGGGCAAGATGGCTCAAAGTGAAGGCGTAGCGCCACATGTATTGTTCAATGATGCTTCATTAGCCGAAATGAGTGAGAAACGACCACAAACACTGGATGATCTTTCCACAATCAGCGGCATGGGACAGCATAAACTTGGGCATTATGGCGAATCATTTCTACAGTTACTGCAGCAACATTCGGCTACTGAGGTCGGGAAACAGCCGGACAATGTATCAGAGGAAAAAACCACACGGATTCAGATCAACAGGCAACCCGCCAATGACAGCCAGATGTTTACCTGGAATCTGTACAAAGCGGGGGAATCCCCCGCGGGTATTGCAGTAAAACAGGGCATCAGTGAAGTCACTGTGATGAAGCACTTTATTGCTCTTGTCAAGGCCGGTTATAGCGTGGATGTTCGCGCAGTAATCGGTGATGCTTTCGATGAAATCACGTCTGCACTGGAAAACGCCGATGAATATACAGGTTTGTCCGAGATCAAGCGCGAACTGTCAACGTCTGTCAGTAACGAAGGCTTCCGTCTGGTTCTGGCATGGCGCGAGGTTGCGGCGGAGGGATAAAGACCACACGGCTGGAGTGTAAATCAGGCTAAGTCAGTCGGACTCCCGGGTCATGTTTAATCCGCGGCTTCAGTGTTAACCTGCGTATCAAGCCGCCGGGCAATAAATACGCCGATCTCGAACAGCAGATACATAGGGACAGCCAGCAAGACCTGAGAAATAACATCCGGAGGGGTCAGGATTGCCGCCAGTACAAAGGCGCCAACCAGAACCCAGCGCCGCTGACGAATCATGGCGTCACAGGTCATAATACCCAGTTTAACAAGCAAAATACAAATCAGTGGTACTTCAAAAGCCAGTCCAAAGGCAATCGCCAGTTTCAAAACCAGGCTGACATAGAGTTGCATCGTCGGATAGGCAACCAGATCCGGTGAGGCGAAGCCGAGAAAAAATTTGAAGGCCAGTGGCATCACAAAGGCATAGGCAAAAATGCCCCCACTAACAAACAGGATGATAGAACCGACCAGAAAGATCAGGAATACCTTGCGCTCATCCTGATAGAGGCCCGGTGCCACAAAGCTCCAGACCTGATATAAAAGATAAGGACTGGTAACGAACAGTGCGATCACAAAAGAAATCTTCAGACGGGCAAAAAATACCTCCGGAAGGCTAATGAAGATCATCGGCATATCTGCATGCAACTGGGACTTTAATGGTGCAACCACAAAATCCATCAGGGTACCGGATACCGCGTAACATGCTGCAAAACCAACAACCAGACAAATCACTGCCCGTGTTATCCTGTTCCGAAGCTCCCGCAGATGACTGGTCAAGGCCATATCTGCGTCGCTCAATTCTTCTTACTCCCCTGCTTTACAGATTTTTCAGGGAATTGGCCGGTTTTTTCCTCAGTATCGGAGATATCCTGTTTAATACTATCCTGAATCGATTCCAGGGGCTCCCGGAATGAATCGGTCTGCTGATTAACAGCCGTTTTGATGTCCGATAGCTGCCTGCGCGCTTCACGCAAAAAAGTCATTCCTTTGCGGATGACGTCCGGTAATTGCTCAGGTCCAACAATCAGAACAACAAGCACAAGAATAAGTATCATTTCGGGAAAGCCGATTCCAAACATGATGGTAGACTAGCCAGAGAAGAAAACGGTTAAATTTTCTTTTTTTCTTCCTTCTCTTTTTTTTCTTCCGGAAGAGTCGATGCTGTAGGAAGCGTGGAACCGGAGGCCTCACCTTTCTCCGACTTGTCATCCATTGCAGTACGGAATTTATTCAGCCCTTTGCCAAGCGCCTCACCAACCTGAGGAAGTTTTCCTGCACCAAAAATTACAAGAATAATAACGAGAATAATCAGCAATTCGGGGAATCCGAGTCCAAACATATAACCTCCGGTCAATCCATGATACGTCACTGCTCTGGCAGTCTGCCGGGCATGGCTAAAATCTATGCGTCTACCTGTGCGGGCAAGCTGTACGCAGACAGGCGGCAGGAAAGCCGGCCAAGTTCAACAGACTTGCTGGAGTATCCATAAATGTCCAGCGAACAGGGACATCCTACCCCGTCTTAGACTTTTCTGAAAGTTATGCGTATTGCATAAACCATACGGCGAAAGCCACGCCAAAAACAATCAAAATCACAGCACCAACCAGCAACAACATGGCATGCCGGGTGACTTGCTTCACCCCCCCCCGTTTTCCGGAGAATGCCTGCACGGCTCCGGCTTTCGCCTGCACCAGTTCCACGCCATCCTGGATTGTATTGCAATAATGGCAGATGGCCGCTTCCTGCAAGATCATTTTACTACAGGCTGTGCATCGTTTCTGCCGGAATAATCGCTGATATATTTTATATATAAAAAAAATAACAACCAGTGTAAACAACGCACGTACAATCAACTGTATCCCCTATGCCACGTAATTTAAAAAATTACACCGGTGCGGGATCTTTTTGATCAATGTTTTATATCTTTCCAAACTTCGCGTTTCAATGCATAAAGCACGATTGTAAGCAGCACCAGGAATATCATGACCCATCGGCCAATAGCCTGCCGTTGAAGCTGGTGTGGTTCGCCTATAAAGGCCAGAAATGACGATACCGTCCTGGCCTGCTCTTTCAGATCCTCTTCGTCTTCCTGATCATGGCCGAGCCATGACAGCGGGTCAGGCATGGCGATGTTATGGCCCGGAAAATAGGTGTTATAGTGTCCGTCCGGAATGCGCCCGTTGGGATCATGCTCAAAGCCCGTCAGGAGAGAATAAACGTAATCAGGACCTTCGCGGGATCGGGTGATCACTGACAGATCCGGCGGAACCTTGCCATAAGATACTTTGGCATCTTCAGGCGATAATTCAGTAATAAGTCCGGTCAGCAATGAATTCTCGCCACGCAAATCATCCACCTTTTCCCGCGGCAGACCAATCTCCGGATAATCCATCAGATCACGATAGGTTATATACTTGGCAGAATGGCAGCCCATGCAGGTCTCAGTAAACACTTCCACGCCTTTTTGCAGTGTTGCTCGATCCATGCTGATATTCGGCTGTTTGAGTTCCGGTCCTTCTTCCGATGCATGGGACGGCATGGGCAGAGAAAAGGTAATCAGGCCAAGCAATACGCCTAGAAAAATAGCTGGTTTCATACTATATGTCCTTGGGCACAGGCAACGGTTTTTCATGTTTGCTCACAAATGGCAGGAAAATGAAGAAAGCAAAGTAAGTGGCTGTGGCAATACGACCAACAACCTTGAGTACTTCATTCGGCGGCGTATGGCCACAATAGCCAAGGACCAGTACCGCGGCAAAAAACAGCAACACCATTTGCCGGTACATGGGCCGGTAGCGGGCAGATCGTACCTTGCTGCGATCCAGCCAGGGGATTAAGAAGAGCAACCCGAGTGATAAACCCATC
Organism: uncultured Zetaproteobacteria bacterium; assembly: GCA_964548425.1. Lineage (GTDB taxonomy): Bacteria > Pseudomonadota > Zetaproteobacteria > Mariprofundales > Mariprofundaceae > JAUZQZ01. The sequence goes on from CAZJRL010000002.1 coordinate 29,697, forward strand.
GCCACGACACCCATGAGCTTGTCCGGAAAGGCACGCAGGATTGAATACCAGGGTGTAAGGTACCAAACTGGAGCAATATGCGGGGGTGTCTGAAACCCATTCGCCGGCGAAAAATTGTCCGGTTCAATGAACAGACCCCAACCCGTGGGATTAAAGAATATGAAATAGGAATAGATAATCAGAAATACGCCCACGCCAAAGGCATCCTTGGTCGTAAAGTAGGGATGGAAAGGGATGGTATCCTTTTTCGTAAGATCAATTCCTTCCGGATTATTGGAGTGTACAACGTGCAGGGCATGGATGTGGATACCGACAATAGCCGCAAGAATCAGGGGAAACAGAAAGTGCAGTGAAAAAAACCGGTTAATGGTCGGATCGCCCACGCCAAAGCCGCCACGCAATAATTGCAGTATAAAATCACCGACCACCGGTATGGCGCCAAACAGGTTGGTAATCACCGTCGCGCCCCAATAGGACATCTGGCCCCAGGGCAGTAAATAACCAAAGAAAGCCGACCCCTGCATCACAAGCAGGATAACAACACCAACCACCCACAGCAGTTCACGTGGTTTTTTATATGATCCGTAGTACAGGCCTCTGGCAAAATGCATATAAATCACAAAGAAGAAAGCCGATGCGCCTACCGCATGGATATACCGAATGAGCCAGCCAAAATTCACATCCCGCATAATGCGTTCAACGGAGTCAAAAGCGATGGAATAACCTCCGATCGTGGCAACAGCACTCGGCTTGTAGAACATGGACAAGAAGATGCCCGAAAGAATTTGCAGGATGAGCACGGTCAGTGCCAGCGACCCGAAGCTCCACATGTAATTCAGGTTCTTTGGCGTCGGGTAGTCCGTAAGATGTGCCCGCGTCATCTGCACAATCTTGCTGCGCTCATCAAGCCATTGTGCCAGACGGGAATTTAGCATTCGTTCAATCACAACACGCCTCCCTTTTCCCCACTCAAACTATTCATGTTCCGGTTAACCAATAAGAATCTTGGTATCTGAAAGATATTTGTACGGAACCGTATACAGATTAAATGGCGCCGGAGAACCCTCGATGACACGTCCGGCGAGATCGTATAAGGAACCATGGCAGGGACAGTGCCACCCACCTGGCCAATCAGCAGGAACCGTATCACCCCATTCCGCCTGACCGGGCGAGGGCTTGAATAACGGGATACAGCCAAGATGGGTGCAGTTGGCAACCAGAACCAGGTGTTCCGGTTTGATGGAGCGCGCCAGTCGCTGTTCAGAGGTTTTCATCCAGCCCGCCTGCACACGGGGGTCGGCACGGGATTCCGGATCCTTCAGTTTATGTTCATATCCCGACAGACGTTTCAGCATGGCTTCAGTGCGATGTACAACAAACACAGGCTTCCCCTGCCATGCAATCACCACAAGCTGGCCTGGGACTACCGTGGAAAGATCGAATTCAGTTGTTGATGCCGCCATGGTATCTGCCGCCGGCATCATGGAGCTTACGAAGGGAACCGCCACACCGGCAGCGCCGGCAGCGCCCAATCCGGAGGCTACGCCCCATAAAAAATTTCTTCGCTTACAGTCGACCGTGTCTTCGGCCATGCCTACCTCCCACATCCAGTGTATCATTATGCCATGATTTTTCGCTTCTCATGCCTTGCCGTAAAATAAAATCCCGGACAGCCTGCTTACTTCTCCTCATCAGCCCCTTCACTTGTAATCTTGATAAAGGAAATAATTTCATCCTCGGAACCGCCAGTCCGATGCTGAGGAGGCATCAGCGTGCGCGCCTTTGGGTTGCCGGTAAATTCCTTAATGGCCTTTTCACTGTTATTGTCCCATTTACGCATCTTTTCTTCAGTCCACACCCACGGCTCTCCCTTGATATACTTGGTAAATTTATATTTATAGCCCGGGTAGGTGCCTGCCTTGCGGCCAAGCACGCCCTTCAGGCTGGGGCCGATCTTGTTCTTTCCGGTGATAAAATCATGGCACATCGTGCATGACACCCCTTTTCTTGCCTCCGCGGACTCCCCTCCCCCCCGGCTTGTCATCTTGATAAAGGTGATGATGTTGTCCTCCGCAATACCGGTGTATGACTGGCGCGGCATCTTCGTTTTTGCCTTTGGGTTGCCGGTGAATTCCCTGACTGCATTTTCACTGTTATTGTCCCACTTGCGCAATTTTTCCTCGGTCCACACCCAGGGCTTGCCCTTGATATATTTGGTGAAGGTATACTCATACCCTGGATAGGTCCCTGCCGTACGGCCAATAATTCCTTTTAGACTGGGGCCAATTTTATTTTCTCCAGTGGTAAAATCATGACACATCTGGCAGCGCCTCTCGGCACCAGCATAAGCGGTGGTCAAGGTTGAAACCATGACAATGGAGCCGATGAAGGCAAGGGAAAGGTATCGGCATACATTCATTTTCAACTCCTCCTTCCGCATTCAAATATGAATAATTGTTTGTACATTTAGTGTTTCTGTCAAGCATCAATCATATAGGCATAATACTTCATTCCGGCTTGTGCTTACGGGATGGATTCAGAAACAGGCACATGGCAGATTCACGCCATGATTGTACACACTCCTGATTTTCGCCAAGAGCGGTGTCTGAATACACAGCGTTCCAGCACCTGTGAAACGGTATGTACGCGTTGTCGTGACGTTTGCCCCGCGCAGGCTATAGAGATGAACGATGAATACATCCCCCATGTTAATGAGAGTCGTTGCACAGGCTGCACCGCCTGTGTTCACATGTGTCCGTCGAATGCAATCAGCCATACAGAGGTTGATTGCATTGATATTATCCAGCAGGTGCACGAACTTGCCCGGCAAGGTAAAACCGGGCTGTGGGCTACATGTCATGCGGTTTGCGATACATCCGCTGACTTAAATGTACCTTGTCATGCGCTGTGGGATCCGCTGTTGCTGGCCTGCATCGCAGCCGAAGGCATACAAACCCTCCGTCTGGAGGGTATCAATCAGTGTGTATCCTGCCCTGCCCGGTATGGAGCCGGGATGATGGTGCAAACCGAAAAAGATTATGCCGTGCTTAATAAGGCGCTTGGCACTCATCTCAAAATATCGTGGGATGAAACACCCATCCCCGCCGGACAAAAACAGAAAGAGGTTTCTGAACCGGCACGGCGTACATTCTTCCGCAATCTGTTCCCTACAATGGCCCAGGGCGCCATCATGGCAGCAGCCCGGTTACAACAGCTAAATGATGATGAAGACAATCTCTCCGGCACGGCCGTATCTGCCCGCCTGCCACTTCGTCTTCGCCTGTTTTTACGGGCCTTGCCTCACCTGCAAGTCAATTTCACGCCAGTGCCAGGCATACCGTCATTGCCATTGGGCGCCATCCAGGCGGATGCGAGTTGCACGGCCTGCGGCGACTGTGTTGAACAATGTCCAACCGAAGCTCTTGAACTCAAGGCGTTCGGATCAGGAAGCGTTCTTGAATTCAGCCCTGATGCCTGCATCGGTTGCTGGCAATGCGTGGACAGATGTCCTGAACATGCGATTGAGGCTTTGCCCGCAATTTCTCTGCCATCCCTGTTAACCCGGCATGCAAGGCCGCTGGTAATGGTGAAAAAACGTAAAGACGCTAAAATTGCGACACATCAAAGCGACTTATACTGACAAGGAAAAAATATGGCTGAACAGATAACCCGAAAAATTCAATTCAAGAACCAGAAAAATGGCAAAAGTCACCCCGCAGAAATGCATTTGTCCCTGTTTACACGACAGGAACAGAAAATACGGGCGTTAAAATCCCTGATGGTATTCTGGACCATCGCAGCTCTGTGTATTCTTATCCCCATCGCACATTTCATATTGGTGCCCGGCTTTTTCATTGGCGGCATCATCGTGGCATCACACAAATGGAAAACAGAAGAAGAAGGAATTGATGCAACAGGCACATGCCCTGCCTGTGGTAATAAAATCTGCATCAAACTGGATAAAAACGCCGATCTACCGCAGTGGAAAGATTGCCCTGAGTGCGCGGACCCCCTTGAATTGCGCGTTACAGCAGAGATGAATAGTCCAGGTTAACTGCCGGTCTTATCGAACAGATTCGAAGAATCTGTTTTCAGGCAGCTGCCTGTTCCTTGTTCTCCTCCACGGGTTCATGCCAGTACAGGCCATCCTTGCGCATGCGCCAGTTCCACAACATATAGGCAACAACAAATACACCCGCGGTGATCCCCACATCGGTCCATGAAGACAAAATAGGCGTATGATCAATATCATCCGCATGTGGGCTTATAATCCACATATAACGCTCGAGAAACGTGCCAATCAGGATGCTGAATGAGGGAAACAGCATGAGTGCCGGTGAGTGGCGCATGGCCGTGAAGATAAGCATCAGGAACGGCACAAATGAATTCAGGAAGAAGAAGGCCCAGAACAGAAACCAGTTCGGCCCGTCCATCATCTTGTGATAACGCACAATTTCCTCAGGCAAGTCACCATACCACATCACCAGATATTGTACGAAGAATGCATATGTCCAGATAATCGTAAGCGCCAGCATGATTTGTGCCAGGTAATTAAATACATAGTCATTAATTCGCCGTTTCAATACATCGCGCTTGCGCAGTACAAACAGCGCAACAATGAAGAAGGCCAGGAACATGCGCATCATGCTCTCGAAATGATAGGGGCCATAAATCGGACTCCACCAGCGCGGCATCTGGGTCATTTCAAAATCCCACGACACAATGGTGCCATAGATGCAGTACACAAAAGGCACCAGTAATGCGACATTCCGGAAACGGCGGCGATCCACCGGATCGGCATGCGGATATTCCTTCTTTTGCACCTTCACGAAATAACTGCAAAATGCCCAGACTGCGATAAACAGGATAATTTGGCGTAAATCAAGGAAGATAACGTTGTGCCAGCCATTGAGGGGTTCGCCGAAGGTTTCACCGCCCATCCAGGGAAAACTGTGGGAGCCACTGGCGAGAATCACCAGCAGAAGAACAAAACCCAGCGGAAATAATGATGTGGCCGAAGCGAGTAAAAAACGTACTTCGTAGCGCCATTTACCATTCACCAGATGCAATACGGAAGCCCAGAAAATGGCTGCCAGCGGAATATACAAAACAAACAAAAAGTTATCTATCAGTACAGCCCAGTTTGCGGATGACATATCCATGTCTTAGTCCTCCCCTTCATTTACGGTTTTGGACATCACTTCCGTTGCGCGTTCTTCTTTATTTTTTGCTGTCATTCGCCGCTCAAGCTCGGTGCGGATGAAGTTCACCACATGCCAGCGTTCAGTTGGCGACATATCATAACCGTAGCGTGGCATGATATAGCTGCCAAAGGTGATGGTGCCCCATATCCAGCCATCCGAAAGATCATCCTTGACATAATCCGAAGTCAGGTCAGCGGGTTCCGTCTCAAACACCTTGCCAACCAGACCATCTCCCTTGCCACTTTCTCCGTGACAGGGCAGACAGTACGTCATAAACAGTGCTCGTCCCATCGCGACAGACTGTTTAGTCGCGGGTACCGGATTCGTCATATTTTCAGCCGCATCCCGGTCTGCCACTTTGGTCCATGGACCTCCCACAGGCACTGAATCTTTGGGGAATGTGTTAATCGGCGGTTCTTGTGGCTTAATAGATGGCTGATTCATAAAATCTCTCGACCACGGCCATGCCATGGCCACGGTCGGTAGCACCAGTATGCTAATGATCAGTAAGCTCTTTTTCATTGTGTCACTTCCCGGATTTCCAGTGCTCCACACTTCTCAAATGCCGCGCGCACCTTCTCCCTGTTTTCCGGCAACATCTGAACCTCAATGCCAATCTGATCCTCACTCACCTTCTGGCTGTAATATTTCCGTAAACGCCGCGGCATGCCGGAATAAATAAAGAATGCCGCCAGCGTACTCAAAACGCCAAACAGAATGGTCCCTTCATAGGTAATCACAATATCCATCGGTAGCGGAATCACCGCTTTGCCACCTTGCGGCTGCACCGTGAACATGGCCTGCGCAGCCGCGGCAACCAGCAGAAAAGCACAAACCGCACCGATAATCGCACCAAAAAATGTAAACCGTTGAATCGGTTGATGGAACTCCCCCAGAATTTCTTCCACTTCGGGATGTTCAATGGGGGAATATAACTCAATATTGTCTACCACCATTTCCTTCAGATCGAGCACCTTCAGTTCCGAAACCACGTCCCGGGCCTTATCAAAATCCTCGAAGGTTGCGAAGAGCAAATGCTTTTTCCGCCTCATGCCAGACCCTCCTCGGTTTTAATCATATCTTCCTTAATCTTCCCGATATCCTGCATTTCGCTACGCGAACTCGCCTTTCGGCGATGGAATACCATCTCCTTCACTTCATACATGGACACACTCGGGAATACCTTGCAGAAAATCAGGAACAACATGGTAAACCAGCCAAAGCTGGCCACTGTCAATGTCAGTTGCACCGTGGACGGCCATACCACCGCCCATGTCCATGGCTCATGATTGCTGGCCAGTGGCGGACTGACAATCTGGAACCGTTCCAGCCACATACCCAGTTGAATTACCAGTGATAGCCAGAACATAGCCCACATATTGTGGCGGAATTTTTCAAAAGCCATGGCAAATGGCGCCACAGTCGCGCAGAACAACATGGTCCAGACCACCACACAATAGGGGCCAAATAATTTTTCCAGAAGCACTTCTTTCTCGAACATGTCATTGGAGTACCAGATTGATGCGTATTCGCCCAAATTTAGATAATTCCACACCATGGCGATGGCAAAAGTCAGCTTGGCAGTCTTATCCATGATTTCAGTCGTCATATACGCTTCAAATTTGAAGATATAGCGCAGCATGACAAACAACGTAATGATGGCTGCACAGCCGGAATACAGGGCGCCGGCCACAAAATACGGCGGAAAAGACGTAATGTGCCAGTCCGGCATAATGGACATGGCAAAGTCGGAGGCCACAATGGAATGCACGGAAACAGCCAGCGGCACCAGGAAACAGGCCATTAACACATAAGTCTTGCGGAATGCCATCCATTCACGGGCGCGCCCCATCCATCCCAGTGACAAGGCGGTATAGAGTTTCTTGCGCCAGCCTCTTGCATTATCCCGGCAAATAGCCAGATCGGGAATCATGCCGATGTACAGGAACAGCGCCGAACTGGTGGCATAGGTCGTGATAGCGGCGGCATCCCACAACAGTGGCGAACGGAAATTCGGCCAGATGGTGCGCTCATTCGGATAGGGAAGCACCCAGTACATATTCCATACGCGGCCCAGATGAATCACCGGGAAAATAGCCGCGGTCAGAATCGAGAACAGGGTCATCGCTTCGGCGAATCTGTATATCGGCTTGCGCCAGTCCGCCTTGGTTAATAATAAAATAGCGGAAAGCAGCGTCCCGGAATGGCTCATGCCAATCCAGAACACGAAGTTAGAAATATACAATTGCCAGAAATGTGGCCGGTTCATCAATGCTACGCCCAGACCTTCCTGATACTGATAGGCCTCGGCTGCGACACCGCACAACACAAGCAGAGAACATACGGCAAGAACAACCCAGAAGGTCTTTCTGGGCGATTCAAGGCTGTTCAGCACATCCTTGTTGATTTTTGCCCATTCAATGTCTTTCATGGTGTGTATATCCATTCAGTCCGTCCCCTCTTTCGCCGGCAAACTCATGCTTATGAATCCTCAGGCCTCGATGTCACGCACGCGGTCAAGGTACATCACGCTCGGCTCGACATTTAATTCCTCAAGCACGCGATAACCGCGAATGTCCTCGGCCTTGTCCTGCTCGTGACGGTTTAACTCCACCTGATGTTCTTCCCAGAGTTTGGCAACTGTGCTGCCTGCATCTTTAAGATTACCGAATACAATCGCATCAGTCGGACAGCTCTGCTGACAGGCAGTCATAAATGACCCGTCCTTAACGGAATGTGGATGCCCTTCATCGTTGGCCTGATCCTTGGCATCGCGTATGCGCTGCACACAGAATGTGCATTTCTCCATGACACCCTTGTCACGCACGGACAGATCCGGATTCAGTTGCATTTCCAGCGGGTGCGGCAATTCCTTCCAGAAGCTGAAGTAGTTGAAGTAGCGCACCTTGTATGGGCAGTTATTACCGCAATAGCGTGATCCTACACAACGGTTGTACACCTGCGTATTCAACCCGTCCGGTGAATGATAGGTTGCCGCTACAGGACAGACCGGTTCACACGGTGCGTGGTTGCACTGCTGACACATCATCGGAATATAATGTGCGCCGCGTTCGGGATATTCACTTTCCTTGATGTCGATATCAGCATCGCCCTCGGGCTCTTCCCAATAACGTTCGATGCGCATCCAGTGCATGGAATGACCACGCGAATAATGCTCCTTGCCCACTACGGGAAGGTTGTTCTCCGCATAACATGCTGTCACACAGGCACCACAACCCATACATTTATTGAGGTCAATGGACATACCCCACATGTAGGGGGCATCTTTATAGTAGTCCCGCTGCCGTAAACGGGACCAGTTCTCCAGCATACGTTTGAGAGCCATGGCTTATGCCTCCTCTTCGGTGCGGTTGAATTCCTTAGCCGTCACAGTCTTGACGATTTCACGTCCGGCCTGAATGCTGGTGTTGCTCTCCAGCACCAAATCCCCGTGCGCCAGCGTAACAATCGGTCCTCTGCCCGCGACCTTGGTGATACTGACCCGTGTGGCATGGGTAGCCAGTTCGCCGGTTTCCCCGTCAAATTTTGGCGCCAGTATCTTGTACGGGTTAACGCCCCTGCCTTTGGCGTAGCGTCCATATTCAGTGTGCCCCTGGCCCATGGGGATAGCCACCGCCTCCGGGTGAATACCCGGGAATACAAGCACTTTAACCTCAAGTGACCCCTGAGAACTGGAGACTTTAACCACATCACCGGTTTCCACATTTAGATTTTTGGCTGCTTTGGGATGGATTTCCACCCATGAATCCCACACCACCTCTGCCAGTTGATCAGGTAATTCCTGTAGCCAGGGAAGATTGGCATGCCGGCCGTCCCACAAACCCAGACGTGCTGAAGGAACCAGATGGTAGGGATGCTTCCCGTCATTTCCGGCATCCGCGGGAAATTTAATTGAATCCGGCAAATGAACATGGATTGCTTTCGCTTTGGCCGTTTTCAACCGTACCAGACCCTGCGACAGGATACCCTGCCAATAGGCATCTTGCTCAGTCTGGCCGTGCAATTCAGGCTTGGGCGCATCTGCAACAACATCGCGCATATTCCACATTGCTTCGCGAATGTAATCAGAATGACTGTTCCAGTGCTTGTATTTTTTATCCTGCCGCTTCAGAAGCCCCAGTAAAACGTCGCCAAACGAACGGGTTCCGCTATCACCAAACACCGGATTCATGACTGGCTGTTGCAAACTTACAAACCCATCCTTGGCGGCATAGGCGGGCATATTCGTACCCCATTCCTCAAGGTAGGAATGTACCGGAATCACCAAATCAGCCAACAGTGAGGTCTCATCCGGAAATTGTGCGAATGCCACATGGTAGGATGCCTTCTTGAATACAGCATCCATCTTCATGAAGTCCGGCGCCTGATATACGGGATTTGTACCATAAGTGATCACGGTGTCGAAACGCCCGGACTGGACGCCATCGGAGAAGCTGGACAGTTCCTTCCAGCCACCCATCTTCGGCGCCAGTTGTGAAAACACTTCACTGGCCCGAGGCTCAATGGTCTTGCCCACGTTGCCCAACATATAATTCAGCACTTGCACGGCAGCCGCTGTCTGATGACCATTTTCAGTCCCTTCCGCGCTGGCCCCTGAAAGGAGGAGACTGGGACTGTTTCTGATCAACAAACGGGCCAGCTTATGCATGGTTCTGGAATCCACACCCGTAATACGTGATGCTTCAGACATATCAACATCGGCAAATGCCTGAACCAGTGGATTTGAAATTTCAGGAAGTGTTTCCAGTTCGTTGGCAACAATACTACCCAGAGCCATGACAAGCACCTGTTCACTACCGGGCCGCACCGCAATCCAGCGGTCGGCATTGGCCCCTGTCAGCGTCATCTTCGATTCGACTTGCACCAGCGTGCCACGTGGCGCATTACGGAATCTGGCATATTCACGCGCAAAGTGAACAGGTGACATCCATGTGCCAAGGAAATCCGCGCCAAAGGACATGATCAGTTTGGCACGTTCAAAATTCAGTTTCGGCATAGCATGGCCAAACATGAATTCATTCACCGCATGACCGACAGCAGGTGGCAGGGTATCAAAAACAAACAGGTTTTCCGCAGAGCCGGAAGCAGCCAGATAGGATTCGATGAGCGCACGCTGATGGCCGCTAACTGCGCCATTCAACCAGGCAATACGGGAAGATTTCTTTTTTCCCAGACGCTTGATCAGAGCATCCATAGCCTCATCCCAGGAAACCTCAACCAGGTTACCGCCCTTGCGCAACATCGGCCTGGTCAAACGGTCCGGATTATAATGCCCTTGCAAACCGGCCTGACCCATCGGGCACAGGCGCCCCTCATTGATCGGAGATGCCGGGTTACCCTCCAGCTTCAGTACGCGCCCCTGACGAATCCGGGCATGAATGCCGCAACCGGCCGGACACTGACGGCAGGTGGAAGCATAATACATGGCAATACCGGGACGAACAAAATCCTGCGGGTCAACCTGGGATTCCACCTTTTCCTTGCGAACCTCAATATCTACTTCATTCACAATATCGGTATCGCCACACCCACTTAAAACTAGCGCGCTTCCAGCCCCGCCAAGACCCATAGCTTTCAGGAAGGACCGGCGGCTCCAGTTGTTGTTCGACCTGCTTTGGCTCATCGTCCACTCTCCTTGAATATCATGCGGGCTAAATGTGGCATTGCCAGCAATCGTGCGGCGCATGTACAAGGTGGTCCTTTACCTTTGCCGGCAATCGTTCTTCCAGCTTTTTAATCTGCGACACTTTCATGGTTTTCGGATCCTCCGGATCAAGCACCGCAGGTTGCGGATGCGCCGCCTTCATCAGGGGCTTGTCCGTCGCGGCTACCGGGATCATCCATCGCTCCGCTGGCGCCGGCTTGCCGATATCCGAACCTTCCTGGAACTGCTTGTGGCAACTCAGACACCAGCCCATGGTCATCGCGCGAACCTTTTTACCAACAGTAAATGTCTTGACATCACCGTGGCACATACCACACACCTGCTGTGTGGGTCGGCCATCCTTGAAAATAAATCGTTGAATATGCCGTTTGTGTGAAAAATACACAAAATCCGGCATATCATGCACTTTCAGCCATGGAATTGACTTCTTCTGCTCCCAGTAGGAAAACAGTTTCTTGATACGCGGTTTATTGCGAACCGATGGAATGTGCTGATGGCAGCCAATGCACTTGGCTACAGGAGGAATGCCCGACACCTTGCTACGGCGCGCGTAGGTGTGACAGTACATACAGTTAATCTTGAATTTGCTGGCATGCCGGACGTGCGGAAACTCAATCGGTTGCGGCGCATCACTGACATCATCCGCCCAGGCGCCAACGGGAAGCAGCAATCCCATGGCGATCATAAATAGCATATGTCCAAACTTTAATGACCGAGGCATTTTAACTCTTTGCCACATATTGGAACCCCTCCCATTTATATGTTAAACACCGAAAAACAGAGATCGCACTGGATTAATGCCAGGTACATTCTATCCACGGAAGCACCCTTCCCTGCCTTCAAGCTATGTACGAAACGGCCAAGCTTAACCGCTCCACAGGCGGTATTATACCCCTAATAAAGTACGGGAACTCCCGTTATGTGCCATCCGCCAGGCTGCGCAATTCGGCAATTGCCACGGCATAGTCCGGCTTCCCATACACCGCGGAACCCGCGACGAACGTATCAGCACCCGCGGCAGCCACCTCCGCCATCGTTTCCATGTTCACGCCACCATCCACTTCCAGACGTGCATCACAACCCGCATCATCCAGCATTTTACGCGCCTGACGAATTTTGTCCGTTACCGCATGGATATATTTTTGGCCACCATAGCCGGGATTCACGCTCATCAGCAATATCAGGTCCACACAATGCAATACATGCGCAAGTGTGGATACCGGCGTAGCCGGATTCAGGCTCACCCCCGCCTTTTTACCAAAGGAACGTATAAACTGAAGGCTGCGCTCAAGATGATGGCTTACCTCCTGATGCACGGTAATATAATCCGCTCCTGCATTGGCAAATGCCTCAACCTGGGTATCCGGGTGGTTAACCATCAGGTGAACATCAATCGGTTTTTGTGTGTGTGGACGAATCGCCTTGCAGACATTGTCACCAATCGTAATCGGAGGCACAAACGAACCATCCATTACATCGAAATGGATCCAGTCACAACCGCCTTCATCAATGGCGCGTATTTCAGCACCCAGATCAGCAAAATCAGCGGATAATATGGAAG
>CAZJRL010000003.1:0-34859 GCA_964548425.1 uncultured Zetaproteobacteria bacterium
AGCGAAGGGCCTTTCTTGTCAGGATCAAGCCCGAAGTATTGATGCGCTTACATCTAAAGCTCAGCGACATTGTAGCTGCAATTCAGTCAAGCAATACCGTGAGCATTGCCGGATTTGCTCAGGAGGGTGGGCGCGAGTGGTTGGTTCGCAGCGATGGCCGTATCCTTTCGCTGAAGGATTTGAAGAACCTGTCTTTGCGTCCGCCATCTGCTACGCGCCCCGTCCTGCTCGGTGAAATCGCCGATGTGCGCCAGGGACGCGCTCCCAAACATTATACCGTGCATGGCGATGGAAAACCGGCGATTGCCCTGTTGGTGCGCAAACAGCAGGGTGCGAGCGCCATTGATGTCGTGAAACGGGTGGATGCGGCGATTGCCAATCTCCACTCACTGTTGCCGACAGGCTCAACGATTGAGAAGTTTTATGACCAGTCTGAGATCATTGGCCGCGCCAGGACGGAAATCGGGCGCGATCTCATCCTGGGCGCAGTGCTGGTGGTCGCTGTGCTGTATCTGTTCCTGGGTTCAATCCGGCCCACCCTGGTCGTGGCAATGACGATCCCAATCACGCTGCTTGCAACGATTGCGGTGATGCAGGCGTTGGGGCTGTCGCTCAATGTCATTACGATGACCGCACTCGCTCTGGTGATTGGCATGGTCGTGGATGATGCCATTATCGTGGCCGAGAATATTGCCCGCCACGGGACACACAAGCCCATGGGTCATGCAGCGGTGGATGCCACTCTGGAAATTGCCGGGCCGGATGCAAGCGGCACATTCACAACCGTCGCCGTATTTCTGCCCTTATTGGCCATTGGTGGTCTGGCGGCCCTGTTTCTGAAGCCCTTCGGTTGGACGGTAAGCGTGGCATTACTCGTTTCACTGATTTTCTCACTGTTGGCGGTTCCATCGCTTTCCGCGCTGCCGTGGTTTGCTGCACGCAACCAGCCGGGCAAGCCAAATCGACTGGTTGGCGCCACCCATGATCTGTTGGAACGTTTGAAAGTGATGCTGGAACATGGTTTAAACCGGGGATTCCGGCACAGACGCAGCATCATTATTGCCGGACTGCTCTGGGTCGGCGTGGCTGGTCTGCTTGCCGTGCAGGGGCGGTTCTCCATGTTGCCGCCGATTGATGAGGGCTCTATTCTCATCGAATACACCATGCCGCCGGGCACATCGCTTGCCGAAAGCAACCGTATGGGCAACAGGCTGGAGCAGATGGCCATGCAGCAGCCGGATGTTATCTCGGTTTACCGACGCACCGGATCACCCGTCAGCGGCTATCAAATCGAAGGGGTCAATCGTGGGGAGATGACGCTCAAGCTTGCGTCACGGAATCAGCGGAAACATTCTGCCGAAGAAGTTATGCAACGCTTGCGGAAGCAATTTTCCATGATGACCGGCATGAGTTTTCTCTATCATCAACCGACTCAGGAGAAAATGGATGAAAGTTTTTCGGGGCTGCCGGCTTTATTTGGTGTGACGATTTACGGAGAAGATGAAAACAAGCTGATTGAACTGGCAGAAAGGGTTGAGGTGCTGCTTAATCAGAGCCCTGATATATCCAATATCGTCAATAACACCAAAGTTCGTAGTAATCAGGTGAGTGTCCGCTTACGGTCAATGGATATGGCCCGGCTTGGATTGACGCCCGCAGATGCTATGCAGGCGGTTCGCGCGGCAGGGTTGGGCATTGTGGCATCCACGGTGGTGCGGGAGCAGGAAAGCTTTCCCGTTTTGCTGCAATGGAGGAAGACGAGTATCAAACATCCCGATGATATTGGACGGCTGCCGATTGCGACGCCGGATGGCGGCTGGGTTCCGCTTTCCCGTGTTGCGAACATTGAATCATCAGCCGTAGCAGCAACGATCACGCGCTTGAACGGCCAGCATCAGATCACATTGCTGGCCGAGGCCGAAGGAAATCTCGTATCCATTGCCAGAGATATTCAAGCGCAACTGGATCGGATGAAGTGGCCGGAAGGCTATAGCGCAAGGGTCAGCGGACAGTACCGGGTGCTCATGCAATCATTGGGTGAGTTCGCAGCGGCGGCGCTGGCGGCGGTTGCGCTCATTTACCTGATGATGGTGCTGCAATTCAGTGCAAGAAAGGGTTCAAGGAGGGGCTCATGGAGACAGCCACTGGCTATCCTTGCGGTCATTCCGGTGGCGCTGGCCGGTGGCATCATTACAGTGGAAGGCTTTGGTTTGGGAGTAGATGCATCTATTGGCATGGGAGCGCTTACGCTGATCGGCATCGCGGTCAATAATGGCATTGTGCTGGTTGATTTCGCCAATCGTGGATTAGAGCAAGGGCTTCCCATGATGGAAGCCTGGAAGCAGGCGGTCGATGTGCGTCTGCGCCCCGTGCTGATGACAGCAGCGACCACAATCGCCTCACTCATTCCAATTGCCCTGGGCATTGGAGGGGTGTCGGAGATTTTTCGTCCCTTTGCGGTGATGGTGATAGGAGGATTGTTGGCTGCCATGATGGGTACTTTGATCTTGTTGCCTATCTTACTGGTCAAATATCAGCATTCAGAATAACCGGGTTTGGCGACCGCCGATCCAGGTCATTCGCTCAACCAGCATCACCAGTTAATTTCAATCATGATTAGTGATTTTATATTCTGTAAGAAACCGGACAATCGCTTCCATGACCTGATGTTTTTCCATTTCGTCCCGTGGCAGGATAAAATCGGCGCATTCTTCATAAAGTGGATTACGAACTTTCGCAAGCGCCAGTAATTTTTCCAGAGCATTACCGGATGCAATTAACGGGCGGTTGCTATCGCCTGCGATGCGGTTGGCCAGAAATTCCGGGGATGATTTTAACCAGACTACCGGCATATCGCTTCCTTTTAGCAAGGCGCGGTTCTCTCTTGAAAGCACGACGCCACCCCCGGTGGCAATGATGGCATGCCGGGTAATCACTTCCCGCAATACTTCGGTTTCCAGTTTTCGAAATTCAGCTTCACCCTGTTGGGCGAAGATTTCGGGGATACTCAGACCCGATCGGGCTACGATCGCATCATCCAGATCAATCAGGGGAAGATTCAGATGTGCGGCAAGACGTCTGCCAATGCTGCTTTTCCCTGAGCCCATGAGGCCTGTCAGAATCAGGCCGGAGCGTGTTTTCACTGCTTTCTTCTTCAAGGGAGGTTTGCTTTATTGTAAAAGGAGACAGAAAAAAGGGCGGCCCATCACAGAAGATGGGCCGCCCTTTTGTGTCCCATGGTTAGCTGTAATAGCTGACCATATCCTCAAGCGAACGTGCTGTAATTTCAGAGGCATGACCGGCGGAACCGAATGCCTCAAAACGCGACTTACAAATCCCTTTCATGGCGTTCTTGGCCTCTTTGTAATACTTGCGCGGGTCAAAATTGGAGGTGTTATCCGCCAGATGTCTGCGAATGGCGCCGGTAGAAGACATGCGCAGGTCGGTATCAATATTTACCTTGCGCACCCCGTGCTTGATACCTTCAACAATTTCTTCGACCGGAACACCGTAGGTTTCGCCCATTTCACCACCATAGGAGTTGATGATTTCAAGCCAGTCCTGTGGCACGGAAGAGGAACCATGCATGACCAGGTGCGTATTCGGAAGTTTGGCGTGGATTTCAGCAATGCGGTCAATACGCAGTACAGCGCCTGTGGGTGGCTTGGTGAATTTGTAAGCGCCATGAGATGTGCCGATGGCGATCGCCAACGCATCCACACCGGTCTTTTCAACGAAATCAGCAGCTTCATCCACATCAGTCAGAAGCTGGTCCATATCCAGCTTTCCCTCAGCGCCACTCCCGTCTTCCTCACCCATCATACCGGTTTCCAGGGAGCCCAGGCAACCCAGCTCGCCTTCAACGGATACACCGCCGGCATGCGCCATTTCGACAACCTTGCTCGTCGTTTCGACATTGTATTCATAGGTGGAGGGTGTTTTGGCATCAGCCATCAGTGAGCCGTCCATCATCACGGATGAAAAACCGGACTGAATAGAGCGCAGGCACACAGCAGGCTCGGAACCATGATCCTGATGCATGACCACCGGAATATGTGGGTATTGCTCAATAGCGGCAATGATCAGGTGGCGTAAAAACGGTTCTCCGGCATATTTCCGGGCGCCCGCGGAACCCTGCATGATCACGGGCGAATTCACCTCGTCGGCTGCCTCCATAATGGCTTGCACCTGTTCCATATTGTTTACATTGAATGCCGGCATGCCATAATCATTTTCGGCTGCATGATCCAGCAACTGTCTCATCGAAATTAACGCCATTTTCTCCTCCTAAGCGGGCTGTTGCCCTTTATTGTGACTCACATGAGCCATTAAATCAATTTTAATGGCTATCTCAGGCTATCGCCAACATGAATGATTTTCATCGCGTTGGTGCCTCCCGCATGACCCATGGGAGTTCCCAGCGTCATAATGATTAAATCATTATGCTCGACCAGTTCGTCATATAGCATCATTGAAAGAGCCTCGCGCGTAGCCTTGGGTGCGTCCGTTTCACCATAATTGCCACTAATCGGCTTGGGGATGACATTGCGGAAGAGCGTGACACGTCCCGCTGTTGTTCCTTTTGGCGTTAGCGCATAGATAGGAACCTTGGACAGGTGCCGCGACATGTACAACACTGTATTTCCGCTTTGTGTAAATGCGGCAATGGCCTTGACCGGCATGGCATGCGATGCATCCATGGCCTGGCGGGCAATGCACTCATCCACGGAGTGGGGAGGGTAACGCGGGTCGCGGGTCGTAGAAGACGGCATAACCTTCTGTTTCTCCGTTTCGATGCATGTGCGGTGCATGGCCTCTACCGTTTCAACCGGATATTTTCCGGCAGCCGTTTCACCGGAAAGCATAATGGCATCGGTGCCATCCAGCACGGCATTGGCCACATCGTTGACCTCGGCACGTGTTGGAATCGGATTATTAATCATGGATTCCATCATCTGGGTGGCTACGATGACCGGACAATTATAACGTGGTGCCTTGCGCAGAATACATTTTTGTACCGGCGGCACGGCGGCGTCGCCGATTTCGACACCGAGATCGCCTCGCGCCACCATCACCGCATCGGATTCTTCAAGGATGCTGTCCAGATTATCAACTGCCTCGGCGCGTTCCACCTTGGCAACAAGGCCGGCATGTCCTCCTGCTTCCTGCACCAGCTTCCGGGCATATTTCATATCCTGCCCGTCACGCGGGAAGGAAATAGCAATGTAATCCACACCGATATCGCAGGCAGTCCTGATGTCTTCCTTGTCCTTGTCCGTCAGCGCCTCAGCCGACAGCCCTCCGCCGGCCCGGTTGATGCCCTTGTTGTTGGATAGCTCCCCTCCAATGACTACGGTACAGTGGATCTCCTGGCCTTTAACCTCATTTACATCCAGTACAATCAGGCCGTCATTGAGTAACAGACGCGCACCGGCTTCCACGTCATTGACCAGGTTTTTGTAAGTGATGCCGACCCGTTCGTCAGTACCACCATCAAGCCTGAGTGCGGCGTCAATAATGAAATTCTGGCCGGGAGCAAGCCGGGTCTTGCCGGTTTTAAATTTTCCGATACGAATCTTTGGTCCCTGCATATCAGCAAGGATACCAACACATTTCCCATGCTTCCTGGCTGCTGCACGCACATTTTTGGCGCGTGTCCGGTGTTCCTCCGAGGTGCCATGTGAAAAATTAAGACGTACAACATTGACGCCGGCCTTGACCAGACGGTCCAGCATTTCCGGGGATTCGGAGGCGGGGCCAAGGGTTGCAACAATTTTAGTTCTGCGAAATTCAGTCATCAGCGCATTCTTCCACATCGCCGCATGGTCCATTCGACCTCGTTAATGTGTAGTAAATTTATGGTACAGCTCATTTGGCTGCACGCTCTTCGAGCATCGCCACGGCGGGGAGCTGTTTGCCCTCGAGGAACTCAAGGAAAGCGCCGCCACCGGTGGAAATATAGGAAACCTTGTCAGCGATATTATATTTGCCTACAGCAGCCAGTGTATCACCGCCACCTGCGATGGAGAAGGCAGGGGAGTCCGCAATCGCCAGAGAAATGGCCCTGGTTCCTTCACCAAACTGGTCAAATTCGAATACACCGACCGGACCGTTCCATACAATAGTTCCGGCATTCTTGAGGATATCCGCCAGCGCAGAAGCTGAATCCGGACCGATATCAAAAATCATATCGTCACTCGCCACATCGGCGACATTCTTCAATGTAGCCTCAGCTGCGGGTGAGAACTCTTTACCGCATATAACGTCTGTTGGTACCGGGATACTCCCACCGCGTGCCTCGGCATCGGCTGACAGTTTCTTGCAGGTGCCGATTAAATCTTCTTCGTACAGGGATTTGCCAACATTATGACCCGCCGCAGCAATAAAGGTGTTGGCGATGCCGCCACCCACCACCAGTTGATCTACAATCCCGGACAGGGATTCGAGTACGGTTAATTTGGTAGAAACCTTGGATCCACCGACAATCGCGACCATCGGGCGGGCCGGATTGTCCAGTGCCTTTCCCAACGCATCCAGTTCGGTCGCAAGCAGTGGGCCAGCACAGGCTATAGGTGCAAATTTCCCGGCGCCATGCGTTGAAGCCTGGGCGCGGTGGGCTGTTCCGAAGGCATCCATAACATAAATATCGCAAAGCGAGGCATATTTTTTGGACAGTGCCTCATCGTTCTTCTTCTCGCCCACGTTAAAACGAATATTCTCCAGCAGCACCAACTCACCGTCTTCGATTTCAGGCGCTGATTCGAGATAATCCTTCACCAGACGCACTTCCTTGTCCAATAGCCCGGACAGGTGACGTGCAACAGATGCAAGTGAGAACTGTTCGTCATATTCACCTTCGGTGGGACGCCCCAGATGACAGCAGATCATAACCTTCGCGCCAGCTTCAATGGCATGCTTCATGGTTGGCAGGCTGGCACGAATGCGCGTATCATCACCCACTTCACCATCGATAATCGGCACATTTAAATCTTCACGGATCAGGATGCGTTTACCGGCAAGATCAAGATCGGTCATTTTGATTACAGACATTGTTTACCCCTCTTTGCGGGCAGGACACAGGCTGGCCGGATATGTGGCACGCCGGTGACATGCTGTTGCATGGTTATGAATTGATTCATGAGCTCTAATGTTTGTCGCTGCCGGTTTTTCCCCGCGGAATGTAGACAAATCGGCAAGGACAAACGTGGGGGTTGCCAAAACAGGCATCCCCCACTTTTATTAGTTGTTCGCGACGTGACGCACGAAACGCATCATGTTGCAGGTGTAGCCGTACTCATTATCGTAAAAAGCGACCAGCTTGACAAAGGTGCTGTCGATCGCAATACCGGCAGTGGCATCAAAGATCGATGAGTAGGAACATCCGCGGAAGTCGGTAGATACCACTTTTTCATCCGTATAGCTCAGTGTATCGCCGATGCCGGGGGTTTCGGAGGCTTTCTTCACTGTTGCGCAGATGTCGTCATATGAAGCGCCGTTGTTCAATTCAACAGTCAGGTCTACGACGGAGACATCGGAACAGGGTACACGGAACGCCATGCCGGTCAGCTTGCCATTCAGATCAGGGATCACCTTGCCCACGGCCTTGGCCGCACCGGTGGAAGACGGAATGATGTTTTCCAGAATACCGCGTCCGCCGCGCCAGTCCTTCATGGACGGGCCGTCCACCGTCTTCTGGGTTGCCGTTGCGGCATGCACGGTGGTCATCAGGCCACGTTTGATACCAAAATTATCGTGGAGCACCTTGGCCACCGGCGCCAGACAGTTCGTGGTGCAGGAGGCTGCTGAAGAGATGGCCTGTCCGGCATAATTTTCATGGTTGACGCCATACACGAACATGGGTGTGGCATCCTTGGATGGTGCGGACTGCACCACCTTTTTGACGCCTGCGGCAATATGTGCCTGGCAGGATTCCTCAGTCAGGAAGAAGCCGGTACATTCAAGCACTACATCAGCGCCTACTTCATCCCATTTCAGATTTGCCGGATCACGCTCGGCTGTGACGCGAATCGTTTTGCCGTCAACCACCAGATTGCCTCCATCAACGGATACGTCACCGTTGAACCGGCCATGCACGGAATCATATTTCAGCATATAGGCCTGATATTCAGGGTCCAGAAGATCATTGATGCCAACCACTTCCATATCCGTGAAATCCTTGGCAATGGCACGAAATGCCATGCGGCCGATGCGGCCAAAACCGTTAATACCAACTTTAATTGTCATTTCTCTCTCCTTTTCTTTGTTATGATTAATTATGAACCATTAGGCCAGTTCGTTTGCTGCCGCGACCACAGCTTCCGTGGTGATACCGAATTCCTTGAACAGTTCGCCGGCAGGCGCTGACTCACCAAAGGTGTCAATACCGATGACTTTGCCATCCAGACCCACGTACTTGCCCCAGAAACCGGTGACACCGGCTTCAACAGCAACACGCGCAGTCACGGATGACGGGAGTACGGATTCTTTATAATCACTATCCTGCGCATCAAACCGTTCCGTGCAGGGCATAGAAACAACACGCACTTGCTTGCCGGATAATTCCTTTTGCGCGGCCAGTGCCAACTGCACTTCAGAACCTGTAGCAATAATAATGATATCCGGCGTTCCCGTACAATCACTAAGCACATAACCTCCGCGTTCAATATTCACCACCTGTGCATCCGTGTAGTCATTGCAGGGCAATCCCTGTCGTGTGAAGATCAGAATACTCGGGTTATCACGCCGCTCGACGGCAGCCTTCCATGCAACCGCGGATTCAACCGCATCGCACGGACGCCATGTATTCATGCGCGGAATCATGCGCAGGGTGGCAATCTGCTCGACCGGTTGATGCGTCGGTCCGTCCTCACCCAGACCAATGGAGTCATGGGTATAGACGAAGATAGTGCCGATTTTCATCAGCGCGGACATACGCAGGGCATTGCGGGCGTATTCGGAGAACATCAGGAAGGTTCCACCGAACGGGATAACCCCGCCATGCAGCACCATGCCGTTCATGATTGCGCTCATGCCGAATTCACGTACGCCGTAGTGGAGATAATTTCCTGATGGCGTATCCTTGGAGAAGGCGACGGCTTCCGGCCATTTGGTGTTGTTTGACGGGGCCAGATCGGCTGATCCGCCAACAAGTTCGGGTAGTAACGCAGCAAAGGCGCCGATGGTCTTGCCTGAGGCTACGCGTGTGGCCCAACCGGGTTTTTCTTCGCGCAACTGATTGATCCATGCGCTTACGCCTTCCTGCCAGTTGGCTGGAAGTTTACCGGATTGACGGCGTTCGAACTCCGCGGCCAGATCAGGATTTTCTTCCCTGTAAGCGTCAAAACGGGCCTGCCAGTCAGCTTCAGCGGCAGCACCCTTATCTCTGGCATTCCAACCGGCATAAACATCGTCAGGGATTACAAACGGCTCATATTCCCAACCCAGTTCCTTGCGTACCAGTGCGCATTCTTCATCACCCAGTGCAGCACCGTGACAGTCATGACTGCCGGCTTTATTCGGGGAGCCATAACCAATAATTGTTTTACAGCAGATCATGGTTGGCTGTGTGGAGTTGGCACGGGCAGTGTCGATGGCCGCCTTGATTTCATCGGCATCATGACCGTCTACATTGCGAATGACTTGCCAGCCATATGCTTCAAACCGGCCCGGAGTATCGTCGGTAAACCAGCCTTCAACTTTGCCATCGATTGAAATACCGTTGTCATCCCAGAACATGATCAGTTTGCCAAGCCCGAGTGTTCCTGCCAGTGAGCATGCTTCATGCGAAATACCTTCCATCAGGCAGCCATCGCCATGAAATACATAGGTATAGTGATCAACAATTTCATGTCCGGGCCTGTTGAACTGGCCTGCCAGCATACGCTCGGCAATCGCCATGCCAACGGCATTGGTAATGCCCTGACCCAGCGGGCCTGTTGTGGTTTCAACGCCCGGGGCATAACCATATTCAGGATGGCCCGGCGTCCTGGAATGGAGCTGACGGAATTGCTTGATGTCCTCCATCGGAAGATCATAGCCGCTCAGATGCAACAGCGAATAAATCAACATCGAGCCGTGACCATTGGACAGTACAAAACGATCACGATCCACCCAGCCGGTATTGCCGGGGTTATGACTGAGATAGTCATTCCACAGGACTTCCGCGATGTCCGCCATACCCATCGGCGCTCCCGGATGGCCTGAATTGGCTTTCTGCACGGCGTCCATGGAGAGGGCGCGCACGGCATTGGCCAGGTGTCTGCGATTATTGCTCATTGATTTACCCCTTTGCTTGATTGAATATAATTACCTTAAACGTGAATTGTGGTAACGACATGGCGTATATTGCCAATACCGCCATCGAGAACGACTGTGTCCGTGGTCTTGTGTTTGCCATAAGCGTCATAGCCGACCTTGACGTGCCGGACATAAGCCCCACTGGTGAGCCCGGTTGCAATGAACAGGACATCATCGCTGGTGACCAGTTCATCACGGGTGAGGATACGCGTGGTGTCCACCCCTTCTTTTTTGCACAGTTCAATCTCAAAATCCTTTTGTGGCGCCATGCGACCGAACATTTCCGCACCCATGGCGCGTGCCGCACAGGCGGTCACGATACCTTCCGGCGTGCCACCTATGCCGAACAGAGCATCCGAGCCCATATTGAGAACAGCCTGAATGGCGCCATTGACATCGCCGTCAGTGGCCAGACGAATCCTGGCTCCGGCTGCATATACTTCCTGCATCAGTTCCTGATGGCGCGGCTTGTCCAGAATAAAAATTTTTAGCTCGCGCACTTCCTTGCCCAGCGCTTTGGCCAGCTGGCCAAGCCGTTCGCTTACAGGCGCTGCAGCATCGATTTTGCCCCGGGCTGCTTTAGGATAAACCTGCTTTTCCATATAGAAACATGAACCGGGACGATACATCGTGCCTTCAGGTGCAGCTGCCAGCGTTACAATTGAGCCGGGCATGTCCTTGGCAAACAGGTTGGTGCCTTCAATCGGGTCGACGGCAATATCAACACCAATGCCTTCACCGGTGCCGACCTTCTCACCATCGTACAGGGCGGGCGCTTCATCCTTGGCGCCTTCGCCTATGACAATCATGCCATTCATTCTAACTTCGTTAATACGGAAGCGCATGGCGTCGACGGCCAGGCCATCGCCTTCGTCTTTCTGGCCGGATCCGACAAATGGCGCGCAAGCCCGTGCAGCGGCCTCACAAACTTCAACCAGATCGATTTTAAGATTACTGACACTACCCATGCGCTATTCCTCCCCCCTGTATGAATCTAATTATATGCGATGTATCCAGCCTGCACTATTCTAATAAATACTGCCGCCTGTCTGCGCGTTGCACGCAGACAGGTACGGCCAGGCACAGGCAGGCGTCCTCGCTGCTTCCTCTGTCCGTACCAAATCCCTCGCGCCCCAGGGCGCCCTCTCTGCGCAAGCGCATTCACCTCGTCGGTCGTCCGTATACACGACTACGTATTCCTTCCCCGGAATGGCCGCTTCGGGGCCACGCTGTCCGTTGTGAACAAAGGGCCCGGCGCGATCATTACGGCGATTTATGAATCGTTCAGGCTAGCCTGCCGCAAAGGCGGCATGGTAGCGGAAATGTACGGTAAAAGCGACCCTGACATGAGTAAGTGTTAACCCGGGCTATTCATAAATACTGCCGTGCCCTTGCTGGTTCCTTTGCTCGCAACAAATCCTTGCTCAGGCGTCCGTATGCACTGCTACGCCCTTCTTCGCAAGCATCCGTTGCGAGCAAAGATCCGGCGCGATCATCACGGTGATTTATGAATAGTCCAGGTTAACCCGGCGCCTGTCCATCCCCGGACAGGGGGAGACGCAATAATTGCTGATGCACCGTGGCGGATGTAGCGGCTATGATGGAGCTGCCCAGGCTTTTTGCATGGAAGGGGTGCTGCTGCTTGAAGTCGGATACGATGCAGCCTGCCTCTTCAGCCAGCAGGCAGCCCGCGGCATAATCCCACAGTTTTTCATTTCCGTGAATAATAAATTGTGCGCGCCCCGTGGCCAGCCATGCCCATTCCAGCACACAACTGCCAATATTACGTTGACTCCGGTAGCATTCCTTCGTTGCCAGGTAAGTGGCAAGTCCATAAGGGATTCGTTTAAAATCAATAAAACCGACTGATTCGGAAAGAGATTTCACCGGTACAGCCTTCAGGGGTTGCTGATTCAGCCATGCACCCTCATTGCGAACAGCTGAAAAAATTTCATCACGCACCGGATCATGAATACAGGCGAATACAGGTTGGCCACCTTCGATCAAAGCCAGAGATATCCCGAATACAGGAAGCGAGGTAACAAAATTTGTCGTCCCGTCCAGTGGATCAAGACACCAGAAACGATGATTTTCTTTCATGCAGGAAAGCTGATTTTTCTTCGACATTTCCTCGCCGACAAAGCCGATTTCCGAATATAAAACGGCCAGTTGTTCACGTAGAAATTTTTGGCACGTCAGATCAGTATCGGTGACGATCGTGCCATCATGTTTGGTATAAGCTTTATGGGATTGATGTTGAAAAGCAGGCATAAGGATTTCTCTTCCCGCCTCACGCAGCAATTCAGTGATAAAATACATATCCATGGTTATACCCGTTTGTTTGCCAGCCATTTCTTTTTTCCTTTGCTATATGCCGTGCCGTGTTAAGATGCTCCCTTCCGGCAGACGCATAATCCGGGCGAGACTACACAGGGGGTGCATGGTGCTCAAAGGAAAGATGGTAATCGGACAATCCGGAGGTCCCACAGCGGTGATCAACCAGTCATTGATTGGTGCGATTCTGGCAGCGCGTAAACAGGATGCGATAACAGGCATTCTCGGTGCGCGGCATGGTATTGCCGGAATTATGAATG
The DNA here is from genome assembly GCA_964548425.1 of uncultured Zetaproteobacteria bacterium. Lineage (GTDB taxonomy): Bacteria > Pseudomonadota > Zetaproteobacteria > Mariprofundales > Mariprofundaceae > JAUZQZ01. Next base: position 12,891 of record CAZJRL010000003.1, read on the forward strand.
AAGATTTTGTGGATTTGACGACGCAATCCACGGAACAGCTGGAGCAGGTGGCCAGTACGCCTGCGGCCGCCCTGGGTTCTGTTCGTCTGAAGCCAGGTACGGCTGAGTGTGAGAAGGTGTTTGAGGTATTCAGAAAAAATAATGTGCGTTATTTCTTCTATATCGGAGGTAATGATTCGGCCGAAACAGCGTATATCATTTCTGAAATGGCCAGTGATGCAGGATATGATTTTTGTACCATGCATGTTCCCAAGACCATTGATAATGATTTAAAGATAACGGATCACTGCCCGGGATTTGCTTCGGCGGCCCGTTTTGTGGCTCTGGCATTTATGGGAGATGACCGGGATAACTACGCCCTGTCCGGTGTTAAAATCAATGTGGTGATGGGCCGGCATGCAGGATTTCTGACCGCCGCATCAGCTTTGGCGCGGCAGGCGGAGGGTGATGGACCGCATCTGATTTATTTGCCGGAACGGGTATTTGATGTGGAACAGTTTGTCGTGGATGTCCGTCGAATAAATGGTGAGTACGGGCGCTGTGTGATTGCTGTGTCCGAGGGGGTTTCGGATGCAGAAGGCAACCCCATTGCATCGAGCGGTGAGCGGGATTCACATGGCAATGTTCAGCTTTCAGGCACAGGTGCGCTGGGAGATGCACTGGCTGCACATGTGAAAGGTGCATTCAAAGGCGAGAATGTGCGTGTGCGTGCTGATACCTTTGGTTATTTGCAGCGCAGTTATCCTACGATTGTCTCGCCGGTTGATGCCAGAGAAGCACGTGAAGTGGGCCAAGTGGCTGTTAATCATGCAGTTTCAGCGGGGGAGAATGGGTCGGTGGCAATTCGCAGGGTTTCGAATAAACCTTATGCCAGTGAATATTTTGTTACACAGCTATCCAGTGTTGCCAAAGAGACCACATCAGTGTCCGATGCGTATATCAATGCCGAAGGCAACGGTATAACCACACGCTGGCTGGACTATATCCGTCCATTGGTGGGCGATCTGCCTGTTATCGGCAGGCTTTAGCCGTCGCGTTGTGCATGACAGGCAAGGTGTAATCAGGCCTCAATAGAGGCTTCCTGCGGAGCGATATATGGAATGTCGGCGTATACTATTACCCTTGGTGGTTCTGTCTGGTTTTTCCATGCCTGCCATGGCTGTGGAAGTTGAAGGTATCCATGTGCCGGAGAGGGTCATGGTTGCGGGACAGCCGCTGCATCTCAATGGCGCCGGCGTGCGTAGCAAGTTCTTTATTGATATCTATGTAGGGGCACTGTATTTATCCCGTCCGGCGCATCAGGCGCAGCAGGCAATTGAAGATACTGGTCCGAAACGTGTAACCATATGTTTTCTTTGGAGTGCCGGGCGGCAGAGGCTGGTTGACGGCTGGGTGAAAGGATTTGACAGGAATCAATCTAAAGAGGCCATGGCCAGACTCAGACCCCGGTTGGATCAATTTATTGCCATGTTCAGTGATGTCCGCAAAGGTGATGTATACACGTTTGATTTTCTTCCGGATGGCAGCACGAAGGTAATCTTTCAAGGTGGGGAAAAGGGCCGGATAGGGGGCAAGGATTTCCAGCGGGCATTGCTGGCAGTCTGGCTTGGAAGATACCCTGCAGACAGGAGCCTGAAGGAAGCGATGCTAGGAGTCTGTCGGACTTATGAGAAATCTACTGTGCCTGCCTGTGCGTTGCACGCAGACAGGCGGCAGGGATAGCAGCCTAAAATATCCTGATTTATCGTTACATAGTTATCACTATGCGCCTCACAAAAAGGAAGAATGCCGTTTGGACGAACGTAAGGTCGCCCGAAGGGTGAGGGCCTGCGGCCCGAATCAAAATCATGCTATTTTAGCCTCGCTTCCCTATCTGCTCGCTACGATCCCCCTAAGTCCGACAGGCTCCTAGGATAGTAACGATTTCCGAATCTGTTTGGAATCATAATCAATTTTAAGGCATGAAATTCATTGCTTTTCTGAGCGGCCTGGCTTGTTGCAGGGATGGTTATTTCCCATGGAATTACGTTGACTTGATCGCTCTCTTTGGACAGGGTTCGCCGTCCTCAGAAATTGCTTAAGGAGTCATCGTGAAATCTCAAGGAAACACTTATTTTCTGCGAGTCCAACCCACTATTCCCGATGCGCTAAAAGGCCTTGAAGATATTGCGGCCGACCTGTGGTTTGCCTGGAACTCAAAGGCTCGCGCCCTGTTTCACCACATTGATCCCGTGCTGTGGATTGTTTGCGGGCATAACCCACGCTCATTCCTGCGCCGTGTCAGCCAGCGCCGGCTGGATGAAGTGGCTGCTGATCGCGCCTTCCTGTCTGAATATCACGGTGTCATTGCCGATTACGCTTCCTATAAGAAGGAAGAATACCAGTGGTTTTCCTCGAACCATGAGAATGCCAGGGAATATTCGATTGCCTATTTTTCGGCAGAGTTCGGGTTTCATGAATCTCTGCCCATATATTCCGGAGGTCTGGGTATTCTGGCAGGTGATCACTGCAAGTCTGCCAGTGATCTCGGTCTTCCGTTTACAGCCGTTGGACTGTTATACCGCCAGGGTTATTTCACCCAGACCATCAATGCACAGGGTCAGCAAATTGCAGTATCCCATGATAACCGGTTTGGCGACTTATGTATTGAACAGATCAGGGATGAAGCCGGTGATCCACTGCGGGTACAGGTAACACTGGCGGATCACATGCTGGATTTGAATGTCTGGGAAGCCAGAGCGGGGCATATCCGTATGCTCTTGCTTGATTCAGATGTGGAAAGCAATACATCCGAGGAACGTAAAATTACTTACCAGCTTTATGGCGGTGGTCTGGAAAACCGTATCAAGCAGGAGATTGTACTGGGTATCGGTGGTGTGCGCGTTTTACGTCTATTGGGTGTTTCTCCAACCGTATGGCATGCCAACGAAGGTCATGCTGCCTTTACTATTCTGGAACGGTTGTTCGAGTATGTTGAGCAACACAAGCTGAGCTTTAATGAAGCCCTGGAGTCGGTTCGTGCCTCCACGGTGTTTACTACGCATACGCCCGTGCCTGCCGGACATGATATTTTCCCGTTGAATATGTTTGATCACTATATGGGTCATTATGCCGGGAAGCTGGGTATTGATATGGCAGGCCTGCACAAGCTTGGATATGGTGATTTTGGACATGGGGCGGAGGGTTTTAACCAGACAGCACTGGCCATTCATGGTTCTGCCTATGTGAACGGCGTAGCCAAATTGCACGGGGAAGTGTCTTCCCGTATTTGCCAGTCCATGTGGCCGGACGTACAGCCGGAGGAGAACCCGGTTACGTCGGTGACCAATGGCGTGCATGTCACGACATGGCTGGCGCCGGAATGGATCAATCAGTTTAATCAACACCTGGGCGGTCAGTGGCGTGGCCAGCTTCTGGAGCCGGCATTCTGGCAAAATATTGATGATATTACTGACCAGCACTACTGGAGCATTCACCAGACGAACAAGCAACGTATGCTGCAATATGTGCGCCATGAACTGGAGCGGCAGGCAAGGCGCAACGGTGAAAGCGTGCAAATGGTGCAGAAGATGACAGCCCTGTTTGATGTACGCACGCTGGTTGTTGGTTTTGCCCGTCGTTTTGCAACCTATAAACGTGCCACGCTTCTCTTCCAGAATGAAGAAAAACTGCGTCAACTGCTGAATGATGCTGCCCACCCGGTGGTATTTCTGTTTGCCGGTAAGGCGCATCCGGCGGACAAACCCGGCCAGGAATTGATCCGGCGTATCCATGAGTATGCCAGGAAACCCGAATTTGCAGGCAGGATTTTGATGCTCGAAGGTTATGATATGACGCTGAGCCGCTATCTCATTTCGGGTGTGGATGTGTGGCTAAACAACCCGATTCGCCCCATGGAAGCATCGGGTACTTCAGGGATGAAGGCGGCCATGAACGGTGTGCCGAATCTGAGTATTCTGGACGGGTGGTGGCCGGAAGGGTTTCACGGGGATAATGGCTGGGCCATTGGCGGTGAGCGCGATATTGCCGATCCACATATGCGCGATGAGGATGATGCGGCATCATTATATCACATACTGAAACATGAGGTTCTCCCGACCTATTACAACCGTAACGAGAGCGGGTTTTCCGATGACTGGGTCGTAATTTCCAAACGTGCGATGATTTCCAGTATTCCGCATTTCAATACGGACCGTATGGTTTCGGAATACACCAAACGCTTCTATGTGCCGGCATCACAACATGGGAAGTCAATGGTGGCTGACGGGTTTAAGCGAGCCAGGGATCTGGCTGCATGGAAAGTCAGGGTGCGTAAGGCATGGCCCAAGGTAAAGCTGACTCGTATAGACGGGATGCCTGTAGAGACGCAGGAATTATATGGAAAAAGCCTGAAAGTACAGGTGAAAGTGCTGCACGATGGCTTGTCTGCCGAAGACCTGCATGTGGAAATTGTATTGTTGCGGCCATCACGTGAAGGGGGCTATAAGCCCTATCGAATTATCGAAATGAGCCATGCACATGAGGGCATATTTGAAACAGATTTACAGCCGGATGACAGTGGTGACTTTGCCTACCACATTCGTGTTTATCCGGCATATGAGGATCTGGCACATCCTTTATCCATGGGTCTGCTGACTTATCTGTAATGAAACGATTTTGATTATGCCTGCTTCACATACATGCTAAATAGCGTTTCATCCTGCTACGCGGCGCCCAATCACCGATCATGAGTTTTGCAAGGGGCTCTTCATTCCTCCAGCCTGATCTGCTTCCAGTGCGAGCATGGCCGCGCCGAGGAGTCCGGCATCATCGCCAAGTATGGATTTCTGAACGTGAATTTTACCTTTCAGGGGAGGGATGAGATGTTCATCCAGGCTGGATTGCATCGGCCCTGACAGAAATTTCCATGCTCCACTGAGGCCGCCACTGATACTGATATTGTGTATATCCAACAGTTTAACTGCTTCAGCGATGGCCTGTCCCAGATAACTTCCTGCCTCCTGCAGGATTTGCACGGCCAGCTTGTCCCCGTCCAGTGCTTTACGGTATACATCTTCCGCACTGGCAAGTTGACTATGACCGGCTTCGTTATACCGGGCGGTTACCCCGGAGGCAGAGGCGCAGGTTTCCAGGCAGCCCGTCCCGCCACATCCACAATGCCTCCCGTTCGGGATAACGCACAAATGCCCCATTTCCATGGCCATTCCACTTTCACCGGTGTACGGCACGCCATTCAGGATCAAGCCACTGCCCACGCCTGTCCCCAGGGTAAGATGCAACAGGTTTTTCAGGTTTTTTCCAACACCGAAATGAAACTCACCGAGTGCTGCAAGAACAGCGTCATTCTGTGCATATACCGGCAATGAAACAGCTTCACTTAATTGTTCAGCCAACGGAAAATTAATCAGTTCGGGGATATTGGGCGATGAGACAAGTATTCCCTTTTGTTGATTGAAAAAGCCCGGAAATCCGACACCGATGGAATGGACATCGGACCGGGACGTTAGCAGACTGCCGATCGCTGATGTGAGAATACTCAACACTTCCGCACGGGCATGATTGTCAGAGGACGCGCACATATGTGAGAAAGATTTGTTGTATTGCTGCCGTGCAATAATATGTCCGGACCGGTTTACCAGAGCCACACGGATATTCGTCCCGCCTACATCCAGCGCCAGCGTGTAAATACCCATTAGTGTGCGAGAGATGCGTACATCTTTACATAGGAAGCAGCCGAGGCATCCCATGATGAATCGCGGCGCATGGCGCGGCCTGCAATGCGTTGCCAGACAGCGGGGTTACGCCAGGTTTTTACCGCATAATCTACTGTAGCCTGAAAAACAGCAGGCTGGGCTTCATCAAAGCCAAAGCCTGTGCCTGTGCGTTTGGAGATAGCATAATCCGTCACGGTATCCTTGAGTCCACCAGTTGCCCGAACAACCGGCACATTGCCATAACGCATGGCCATGAGTTGACCCAAACCGCATGGTTCAAAACGTGATGGCATCAGGAAAATATCTCCCCCGGCATAGATTTGCCGAGCCAGTTCTTCATTGAATCCGGAGGAGAAATGCATTTGCTCCGGTCTTTTCCTGGCCAGCCGGTTCAGCATGGATTCATAGGCGGGATCGCCTGATCCCAGGACGGCTAGCTGATAACCCTTTCTCAGCCAGCCGGGGACGCAATCAAGAAGAAGATCCACGCCCTTTTGTTCGGCCAGACGTGAAATAACGGTAAGCAGGGGTGTATTTACCTGGCCGGCCAGCCCCAGTTTTTTCCGCAAGGCTATTTTGCAATGCCGCTTGCCCTGCATTTTACCGGGGGCATAATTGACGGTAATCGCCGTATCAACAGCCGGATTCCAGCTTTCTACATTCAGGCCATTTACAACGCCGGAGAGTTTATCGGCATGGTCGGAAAGAAAGGATTCCAGATGACAACCATATTCCGGCGTCAGAATTTCTCTGGCATAGGTTTGACTGACGGTGGTGATCCGGTCTGCAGCGAAGATGGCTGCTTTCATACAGTTAATCTGACCATAAAATTCAAAACAGCCGGGATAAAAATATTCCGCGGGCAGGCCCAGACGATGGATCCAGAAGGATGGAAATATTCCCTGATAGGCCAGGTTGTGAATGGTAAAAACACATTGCGCATTCGCAATACGGGGCTGGTGCTGATATTGGGTTCTGAGTAGTAACGGGAGAAAGCCGGTCTGCCAGTCATGACAATGAAAGATATCTACGGGGTGTTCCAGAAGACAGGAAGCTTCCAGAGCAACGCGAATGAAAAAGATGTAACGCAAAAGATTATCACTGTATGCGTTGCCGGGTGGACCGTATAAACCGTCACGTTTGTAAAAATTATCCTGCTCAACCAGAATAAAACGTAACCCGTTTTCACTGGCTTCGTGCAGGGGCGCGACTCGATCTGTACCGTCAATCCACACGGGGACGGATTTTTTCAGCACCCTTGTCTGCATGCCACTGGCGCGTATTTGTTCACGGTAATAGGGCATGATCACTGTTACTTCATGACCAAGGCGTTTCAGGGCATGTGGCAGGGAACCCACTACATCCGCCAGCCCGCCGGTTTTAGCCAGGGGAGCGGCTTCAGAAGCTACAAACACAATATTCATCTTTACCATGAGCGTTGCCTTTTTTGTTAACCTGTACTATTTAATGAATCCTGTAGGTTAAATGCCGGATATTGGACACTATATCAGGCGTGCCTCATGCCAACAAATTGTGTAGCTTGCGATAACATCATGAAGGAGGAATCATGCATGATGATGCAAACCAATAACTTGCGTTACAAGTCGTTGATTTACGCGCCCATTCATGGGCGCTTTGATGACTTCTTGCGAAGTCATTATGTCTGAATTACTGCAATCAGAAACATGGAAGGCTCTTGATGAACATCGCCGGCATATGGCTGATGTGCATATGCGTGATCTGTTTGCAGAAGACAGTGAGCGATTCAAACGTTATTCACGGCAGTTCAATGATATTCTGGTTGATTTCTCCAAGAACATTATGAATGACGAAACGTTTTCGTTGTTGATGAAACTGGCCCGCGAACGCGGTGTGCCGGACTGGATCGAACGTATGTTCGTTGGCGAGAAGATTAATAATACCGAGCATCGTGCTGTGTTACATACGGCGCTCAGAAATCGCTCAAACAGGCCCGTGACAGTGGATGGAAAGGATGTGATGCCGGACGTGAACCGGGTGCTGGGACAGATGCGGAAATTTACAGAGGCGGTGCGTTCGGGAGAGTGGAAAGGAGGTACTGGCAAGCCAATTACCGATATCGTTAATATCGGTATTGGCGGCTCAGATCTTGGCCCGGTGATGGTAACCGAGGCGCTGACGCCTTTTGGTCGCGATAAATTACACATGCATTTTGTGTCCAACATCGATGGTACACATATGGTGGAAACCCTGCGCCACCTGCATCGTGAAACGACACTGTTCGTGATCGTATCCAAAACTTTTACAACACAGGAAACCATCACCAATGCGCGTACGGCGCGTGACTGGTTTCTGACTCGAGGTGGCACCAAGACGGCCGTAGCCAAGCACTTTGTAGCGGTATCGACAAATGCCAAAGCCGTGTCCGCTTTCGGCATTGATACCGATCATATGTTTGAATTCTGGGACTGGGTGGGCGGGCGTTATTCACTGTGGAGTTCGGTGGGGCTTTCTATTGCCCTGTACATCGGCATGGATCATTTTGAAGAACTGCTGGCCGGTGCGCACGATATGGATATGCATTTCCGTACAGCGCCACCGGAAGAGAATATCCCGATTATTCTAGGTATGTTAGGCGTCTGGTACAATAATTTTTTTGGTGCAGATTCGCATGCACTGCTTCCATATGATCAATATATGCATCGCTTTCCGGCCTATTTTCAGCAGGGTGATATGGAGAGCAATGGTAAGCGGGTCACGCGCAACGGCGTACCGGTGAATTATGCGACAGGACCAATCATCTGGGGTGAGCCGGGCACCAATGGCCAGCATGCTTTCTACCAGTTGATTCATCAGGGAACCAGACTGGTGCCGTGTGATTTTCTGGCACCGATTGAGACCAAGAATCCCGTCGGTCGACATCATCCCATGCTGCTATCCAATTTTTTTGCTCAGGCCGAGGCGCTGATGCGCGGCAAGACGGAGGATGAAGTACGTGCCGAACTGGAATCCGATGGATTTTCCGGTGATGAACTGGAGGTGCTGCTGCCACATAAGGTATTTCCGGGTAATAAACCGACTAATTCGATTTTATTCCAGAAACTGATGCCACGTACGCTGGGCAGCCTGATTGCCATGTACGAGCACAAGATTTTTGTGCAGAGCATCGTCTGGGACGTCAATGCCTATGACCAGTGGGGTGTGGAGTTGGGCAAGCAGTTGGCGCGCAAGATTCTGCCCGAACTGGATGACTATGAGAATGTGAATAGCCATGACGCTTCTACCAATGGCCTTATCAATTATTATAAGGAGCACAGGAAGGAGTAACAAGGGCACGCGAACGGGGAAATCCTGCGCTTACATATAACAAGTCATAGCACTAAACTGGTTTGCAGGTGGCATAACGATGAAGGGTACCGGAAGAGATATGAAAACAGTATTTTCAACGTGTATTCAGGCAGCTGTGGCCATGGGATTCATGCTGTCAGGGATACCTTTCGGCGTGGCGGCCTGCTCTGTGACGCCATGTGGGCACCCTGGATCAACACAAACAGAATCCACTAAAACCCATATTTTCACATCTGGCCATGTGAATAGCCATGCCGATATAACAGTGAACAAGTCCGCGCATGCCGGGCAGCCAAAAGGAACGTTAAAAACCAATAGTGTTAATCATAAGCCTGCCACAAAGACATTTGACATGAATATGCTGATCGAACGATTAAAGAAAACGGATGCGATCGGCATGTTTACCAAACTGGCGATCAGATCGGATGCGCTGGATATCATAGACATGATAAAGGCCTATAATAAACATATGGCCAGGTATTCATTGCAGGAACTGCGCGCCCGGTTTAATGGTCTGGTATTGAAAGTTCTGGCACTGCTGGATAATGATCCCCAGCTTTCCAGAGACATCAGTCTGGCACGTGAGGATATATGGAAAAGCTTACTAACACAGGAGGTGAAGGCATGAAGAAAAGGCTGATATTTGCTGCGATCGCTGTCATGGGGCTTGCGCTACCCTCGCCGGTGTTTGCCGTGACCCGAGCCGAGGATATTGCGACGACGATTATGTTACGTGGCCATTCCTGTGGTGGCAATGCTGTTTCCAATATCACCGAAACCCGGGATAGTGCAGGCAACAAGACGATTACGGCGACATGCCCGAATGGTCAGCGTTACCGGATTGATGTAAGCCATGAGGGGCGGGTGGCCGTTACACCGGTTCGGTAGTGTCACTGGACCCGCCCGCTGCGCAGATTCAGTTCATATGTACGCGCCCATATCTCGTCTGTTACCTGTCCGCACTCCATACGCCACTGCCAGTTGCCTTCAGTGGTTCCCGGCGTATTCAATCGTGCTTCGCTATCCAGTGATAGCAAATCCTGCATAGGGACGATGGCCAGACGCGCCTGCGATTCAATGGCCAGCCGGATAAGTGGCCATGGCATATCGCTGCCGGATAAGTCAGCACAGGATACAAGGTGTTCTTTTTCTTCCGGGGAAAGCTTTTTGAACCATCCTAATGTTGTGTCATTATCATGCGTGCCGGTATAAATCACACTGTTCGGGCTGAAATTTCCGGGTAAATAGGGATTATCAGGCATGCCGTCGAAGGCAAATTGCAATACCTTCATTCCCGGCAATCCAAACTGTTCAAGTAAGGTGGTGACTTCCGGTGTAATCAGGCCCAGATCCTCGGCTACCAGTGGTAGATGTCCCAGTTTCATGTTGATGGTTTTGAGCAATTCCGTACCTGGTCCCTTACGCCATTCACCAACTGTTCCATCTTCGGATTCACCGGGAATGGCCCAGTAAGCTTCCAGTCCGCGAAAATGGTCAATGCGCAACAGATGCATGCGTGCCATCTGTACCCGAATACGGTTTACCCACCAGCTAAAATGGTTTTCTTTCATGTGTGCCCAGCGGTACAGGGGATTACCCCAGCGCTGGCCTGTTGTGGAGAAATAATCCGGGGGTACACCTGCTACCTCGGAACACAGACCTTCTTCATTGAGGGTAAACAGAGATTGATTGGCCCATACATCGGCAGAATCGTGTGCTGCATAAATGGGTAGATCTCCAAACAGGATGAGACCACGCGTTTCGGCATGGGCTTTGAGCGCATCCCATTGCCGGGAAAACAGGTACTGTTCAAATATAAGCTGCTGGATTGCGCCGGCATGATGGCGCCTTGCCGCAGCCAGTGCATCCGGGTCGCGTCGCCGCAGAACATCAGGCCAGTGCCACCAGGGCTGTCCACTGGAAGCATTTTTCAGGGCCATAAACAGGCAAAAGTCTTCCAGCCATGCCGCATTTTCTATCTGGAAATTCTCAATGGAAGCAGCAAGGTCGGCGTTTCCCCTTGCTTCGTTCCAAAACCCGTTGCCCGCCTTGATGCGGGCTGTACGGGCGCCGGAAGCATCATGAACAGCATGCAGATCGGATGCAGCCATCCATTTACGGGATACACATTCACGTAAATCAATAAAATCAGGATTTCCGGAAAACGAAGAGAGTGATTCATAGGGGGAGCCATGCTCATGCGTGGGTCCCAGTGGCAGGAATTGCCAGACCGAGAATCCACCTTCCCATAATGCATCCACGAAGTGGTGGGATTCTTCACCTAGTGTGCCACAGGGTTGTGGCCCTGGTAACGATGTGATGTGCAGCAACACTCCGGCATGCCGCTGATCAAGCCATGTGTTCATTCCGGGTCAGCCACCTTTTAGCACAGGCAAAGAACGCGAAGTTCCGCAATGCCAGTTTGGTTAAACTATGAATATCTTCATCCACTATAGCTATTCAGCAATGTTATCTTTGTGGCCTTTGCGGTGCAATTTATGGAGAGATAACTCAATTTCCGCGACGCATGGTGCCGCCACCTTCCGCCTCTCCGCCACCTGCGGAAACCGGTATGTCCAGAGCCACAGGCGGGGTTTTCCCAATCAGTTGATACAACCTTCGTAAATGTTTACGGTAGAGCTGGTCAAAATCACGTACGGTAGCTCCCGGGTTATAGTCGCCGAACCACCAGCACCAGTCTGATCCCTCACAGACACGCAATTGTTCTCCGGCAGCAGCAAGCTGTTCGGTCGACAAGGTGCCGCTTGCCTGAACCGCATCAAAGGTCTGTTTAGCCTCAATCAGCAATTCCCAGCCATGTGTTTTGGCCGCATCGCCAATCCATGTAGACAGATTGCCATAAACCCAGGATCCGGCAGTGATTTTCTTTAATTTCGGTTGTCGGTGATGCTGTGTCAGATAGTCTGAAAATGTAGTTAATTCAAATTCATTATGCTCTGAAATAGACTGGTATAATGTCGTCAGAAAAGGCAGGCCATTTTTATGAAAATGTTCCCATGCATTCTCACCATCCATAATAATGGATACTGCCGGTGCTGCTGCACCCTGCGTGCGGTGTCTGATGCCAGCCAGTTCATGCATAAAATTGGCCACGGCATCAGATGTATTCCAGCTCTGATATTCGAAACCAATGAGGTCGGATAAATGATCATCACGAAAAAAGCAGGTAATGTTGCCGTCTTTGCCAACGCGCCACGGATGATAGAGATCCTTTCCGCCCTGATGCTCGCGTACATTATAGCCAAGGGAATGGTGTAACACGCCTTCACCGGTGGCACACCAGTCGAATCCGGATCTACCCAGCATCTCCACGGTCTTCTGGGATACGGCACCCTCGGCAGGCCAGCAACCTCGCGCCGGATGACCGAAGATGTCGGCATGCACACGTTTTCCCCGGTCAATATGATCCTGAGCCCGCTCGGCTCCACCCGGATACGGGTGCTCGGGAATTTCTGCATCCGGTACTGTTTCCAGTGCCGTCTTGAAATCGAGTTGAAGCGGGATAATCGGATGTGCGTAAGGTGTGGTCGAAATCTCGATCTTTCCGTCCTCAGCCAGTTTGCGGTAGCGTGAAGGAATATCAGTCAGGAGACTGGCGATCAACGTGATTAGGTCGCGACGATCCTGATTGCTGAAGTCGCTCGCCTTGTCAATCAGGCGGCGGGCTATGAAATGTGTATTACGTACGGATTCACCCAGCCATGCCAGATGATACCAGGTTACCAGATCGGTAAAATAATTATCACCCAGATAAGTCAGGGCCTCATGATTGCGACACTGTTCCGCCAGATGCCATAAACGGTTATAAGCCGGATAGCAATGTAGATTGCGTTCGTGATTCAGACGGAAGCAGGTTTTTAGCAGCCAGTCACGTTCTTCCCGGGTGTAACGCCCGTTCTGATGCGCCAGTGCCGAGAGTAACGGATCAGGGAGTTCGCCATTCTTATCCAGCCATGCATGGATACGGTTCACATAATCCTGAATCTGCACCATCAGCGAGGGGACAAAATTGATGACTGCACGGGCACCTGGTACCTGTTCCAGGATGGCGGCCATGTCAGTATAATCCTTCATGGCATGCAGATAGACCCACGGCAGGGCATAGCGACCGGATTCAGTGTCACGATAAAAGGGTTGATGCATATGCCAGCAAAAAATGACAGAAAGTTTCTGTGCTGTGTTTTTCTTCATGTTCAGACCGCGTGCAAATTCTGGCCAAGCATTTCCGGCGTGACCAGTACAATGCCGTTCTCGCTGACATAGAAACGTCTGCCATCCTCGACCGGATCCTCACCAATGACAGTATCTTCCGGAATACGTGACCCCTTGTCGATGACGCAGCGTTTGATGCGGCAACCACGGCGAATTTCCACATCAGGTAGCACTACGCTGTCTTCAACCTCTGAAAATGAATGAATACGCACATTGGAAAACAGCACGGAATGGCGTACGGTAGAGCCGGTAATCAGGCAACCTCCGGATAGCATGGTGTCCACAGCCATGCCTCGCCGGTCCTCATCGTCAAAAGCAAACTTGGCGGGCGGCAGTTGTTCCTGATAAGTCCAGATGGGCCAGTTTTTTTCATACAGATCCAGTTCCGGATTAATATTGGCCAGGTCCACATTGGCTTCCCAGTAGGCATCAATAGTGCCGACGTCGCGCCAGTAGCCGGGCGTGCCTGTGTTGGCATTCATAAACCGGAATGAGAATACATTGGCATTTTCAATGGCGGAGGGAATGATATCCTTACCAAAATCATGACTGGATATTTCGTCTTTTGCATCCTCCATCAGACGATTGCGCAAATATTTGGTGGAAAAGACATAGATACCCATGGAAGCCAGCGATTTCTTATCATCGCCGGGCATTGATTTGGGGTTGGCCGGTTTCTCGGTAAATTCAACAATGCGTCCTTCATCGTTAATATCCATAACTCCAAATGCCCTGGCTTCCTCGAGCGGTACCGGAATACAACCGACGGTGATATCGGCACCGTTAGCCACATGCGCCGCAACCATTTTGCCATAATCCATCTTGTAGATATGGTCGCCGGCCAGCACCAGTACATATTCAGGATCATAGTGACGCATGATATCGAGATTCTGATAAATCGCGTCTGCAGTGCCGGCATACCAGCCTTCTCCCTGCCGTTGCTGCGCTGGAATAGCTTCGATAAATTCACCGAACTGACCGGACAGAAAGCCCCAGCCGCGCTGCAGGTGGCGTTGCAGGGAGTGAGACTTGTACTGGGTAGCCACCGCAATATGCCGGATGCCGGAATTAATGCAGTTGGACAAGGGAAAATCAATGATACGGAATTTTCCGCCAAAGGGAACGGCCGGTTTGGCGCGCCAGTCAGTCAGTGCCTTGAGCCTTGAGCCTCTGCCTCCGGCCAGTACAATAGCCAGTGTTTCACTGGTCAGCCTGCTGATATGGCGTTGCATGATGATCTCGGACATGGCTGTCCCCTTTCAGTTCGGAATGCATCATGGCATACTAATCAAATGGACTAGGAATAACTAGCAGTCTATCGGACTTAGCCCGGCTATTGCTTGCAATCTTTGCCTTGAACTTGCCTGTTTTGCGCGACTGTCTCATCAAATCGGAGTTATTCAGAGCTTCCTTAGGAAAAATCTACTGTGTTTGCCCATGCGTGCCGTAAGCCCGCCTGCGCGCAACGTGCGGGCAGGCAGACAGGCGATAGCATTTGCAAGCTGTTCTGGCTAGCCTGCATCCACTTTAATGAGGGGGGCACCATGCCTGTCAACATTGTTGCAACCCGGCCTTTTGATGATCAAAAGCCTGGCACTTCAGGTTTGCGCAAAAAGGTCAGGGTATTCCAGCAAGCGCATTACCTGGAGAACTTTGTACAGTCAGTATTTGACTCGATTGGCGATTTTTCAGGACTGACGCTGGTTTTAGGTGGTGATGGCCGTTATTACAACCGGCATGCGATCCAGACGATCCTGAAGATGGCAGCGGCCAATGGTTTTGGCCGGGTACTGGTTGGGCAGAATGGCATTTTATCTACTCCGGCGGCTTCCCTTGTGATTCGTAAACACAAAGCTTTTGGCGGCCTGATTTTGTCAGCCAGTCACAATCCGGCGGGTCCTGATGATGATTTTGGCATCAAGTATAATATCGGCAACGGTGGACCTGCGCCGGAAGCTGTAACCGAAGCGATTTTTGCCCGATCCAAAGTTATTTCTGAATATAAAATTTTTGAATCCGGTGATGTGCTGTTGGATAAGTCTGGTGCTGTATGGCTTGGCAATATGCAGGTCGAAGTCATTGATCCGGTTGCTGATTATGCCGTACTGATGCAATCGCTGTTTGATTTTGACGCTATCCGCGATTTGCTGACAGGAGGGTTCAGTATGGCATTTGATGCCATGCATGCGGTGACTGGCCCTTACGCAGTTGAAATTTTCGAGGGCGTGTTGGGTGCGCCGCGCGGCACGGTGAGGAATGGCGTGTCGAAAGAAGACTTTGGTGGTGGACATCCCGACCCGAATCTGACCTATGCGCATGAACTGGTGGATATGCTTTACGCGGATAATGCTCCTGATTTCGGTGCTGCATCGGACGGCGATGGTGATCGCAACATGATCCTGGGCCGACGATTTTTTGTGACACCCAGTGATTCGCTGGCGATTCTTGCTGCCAATGCTGATTGTGCGCCCGGTTATCAGGGTGGTCTTGCCGGCATTGCCCGCTCCATGCCTACTTCGGCGGCAGCGGATCGCGTGGCGGAAGCGATGGGACTGGCATGTTATGAAACGCCGACGGGGTGGAAGTTCTTCGGCAACCTGATGGATGCAGGCAAGGTGACTTTGTGTGGTGAGGAATCTTTTGGCACCGGCTCGGACCATGTGCGGGAGAAGGATGGCCTGTGGGCGGTACTCTTCTGGTTGAATATTCTGGCTGTCCGGAAAACTTCTGTGGAATCCATTGTGCGTAACCACTGGAGTAAATTTGGCAGGAACTTCTATTCACGCCATGATTATGAGGGCGTGGATAACGATGCCGCGGCAGATGTATTGCAGCAAGTGCGTGACAAGTTCCCTGACTTGCCCGGTCAAGTGCTGGCTGGCCGCGTTGTAAAGCATTGTGATGATTTTGCCTATACTGATCCGGTGGACGGTAGCTTCAGCCCGGGCCAGGGTGTGCGTGTGCTGTTTGACGATGGATCACGCATCATATTTCGCCTTTCCGGCACCGGCACCAGCGGCGCGACCATTCGTCTTTATCTTGAAGCCTACGAAATGGATGTGTCAAAGCATGATATGGATGCACAGGATGCGCTGGCCGATATGATTACAGCCGCGAATCAGATTTCGAAACTGCGTAAATTAAGCGGGCGTAACCACCCAACAGTGATTACCTGAGGATTTGGACCATGAGCTATAAAGAACAAATGTACCGTATTATCGAGGCGAGAAGTTACGACCCGTTTGAATATCTTGGCCGGCACGAAGCTGAAAAAGGGGGGGTGGTGATCCGCGCCTTTTTTCCACGTGTCAGAAAAGCATGGGTATTGCCACCGCAAGGTAAGGCTGTACCGATGAAGCGTATCCATCAGGATGGTATGTTTGAAGCGAATACTACCAAAGTAGGCTTTGAAGATACCTATCGCATGCGGTTGGAGAACCATGAAGGCCACCGCTGGGAAATTAACGATCCATACTGTTTTCCACCGGTGCTGGGTGATATGGATTTGCATTTCATTGGTGAGGGGCAGCATTTTGAGAAGTACCGCTTACTTGGTGCGCATGTGTGTGAGCATTGCGGCGTATCCGGCGTATCCTTTGCCGTGTGGGCGCCCAACGCCAGCCGTGTGTCCGTGGTCGGCAATTTCAATCATTGGGATGGTCGTGAACACCAGATGCGTGTACGCGGATCTTCAGGGATATGGGAACTGTTTGTGCCGGGCTTGTGTGAGGGTGAACTGTACAAGTTCGAGATTCGCGCCCAGTCCGGCGATATTCTGCTGAAGGTCGATCCCTATGCACAGCAGATGGAAGTGCGTCCGGCTACGGCCTGCGTCGTGCATAATCCGAAACAGTATCAGTGGTCCGATACAGCGTGGATGGATGCGTGCCGGGCCTATGGCCCGCCGATGGATAAACCAATCAACATCTATGAGGTGCATCCGGGTTCATGGCGCAAGGCGGATGGTGAATATCTGGGCTATCGTGATTTGGCGCAACAGCTCGTTGAATACTGCACATGGATGGGATATACGCATATTGAACTGATGCCGATTACCGAACATCCGTTTGATGGCTCGTGGGGTTATCAGACGGTTGGTTATTTCGCGCCGACCAGCCGTTTTGGTTCTCCCGATGATTTTCGCTATTTTGTTGATCACTGCCATACGCATGGTATCGGCGTGTTTCTCGACTGGGTACCGGCACATTTTCCCAAGGATAGCCATGGTTTGGCGCGTTTTGATGGCACACCACTGTATGAACATGCGGACCCGCGTCTGGGAGAACATAAGGACTGGGGTACTTACATCTTCAATTTCGGGCGTAATGAAGTACGTAATTTTCTTATTGCCTCCGCCCTGTTCTGGCTCGATAAATACCATATCGATGGTCTGCGCGTTGATGCGGTGGCTTCCATGCTGTATCTGGATTATTCGCGTAATGAAGGCGAGTGGATGCCGAACAAGTATGGTGGCCGCGAAAATCTGGAAGCCATCGAGTTCCTGAAGCAGTTTAATCATCTGGTGCATGAACGTTTCCCCGGTGCGGTCACCATGGCGGAAGAGTCCACCTCCTTTCCGATGGTCAGCCGCCCGACCTGGCTGGGGGGGCTCGGTTTTACGATGAAATGGAATATGGGCTGGATGAACGACACCCTTCGCTATATGGAAGAGAATCCGGTGCATCGCAGTTATCACCATGGTGAAGTGACCTTCTCACAGATATACGCCTATACCGAAAACTTTATTCTTCCCTTCTCCCACGATGAAGTTGTACATGGCAAGGGCAGCATGCCCAACAAAATGCCTGGCGACGATTGGCAGAAATTTGCCAATTTGCGTACCCTGTATGGCTATATGTATACCCACCCGGGCAAGACGCTGATGTTTATGGGTCTGGAGTTCGGTCAGTGGGGTGAGTGGAAGGATGCGGTTAGCCTGGACTGGGATCAGGCTAATTTTATGCCCCACCGTGGCTTGCAACTCCTGGTACGTGACCTGAACCATTTGTCGCGGGACGTTCCCGCATTGCATGAGGTTGATTTCGAATCACACGGTTTCCAGTGGATTGATTGCAATGATGCATCGCAGTCCACACTTAGTTACATTCGCCGTGATAAAAATGGAGGGGCGGTCTGTGTGATCCTGAATCTGACGCCGGTACCACGCTATGACTACCGGCTGGGCGTGCCTGACAGCGGTTCCTACAGGGAAATCATGAATACTGATGCGGAAATATATGGCGGTTCCAATATGGGCAATGGCGGGGGCGTTTCCTCCGAGGATATGCCATGGATGGGACAGCCGTATTCCGTGCGTATCATTCTGCCACCGTTGTCGTGTCTGGTGCTGTGCTGCAAGGAACAGGTATAATCTGAAACTGTTGCAAAATACTGCAACAGCCCTCAATATCAACGCTTATGCCTCGCAAGTTTATCAAACGCTATATGCCGGATCACGCAACGATCAAGCAGCAAAAGTGTTTACATTGTCTGGGGACCCTCCTGCACGACCCCGCGCTTTGGCATCTGAACCGGCATTCGGTCGCCGGCGCTTTTTTTGTAGGGTTGTTGATGGCTTTTGTTCCCGTGCCGTTTCAGATGTTGCTCGCGGCCAGCATGGCCATTGCGGTACATGTCAATATTCCGGTTTCCGTCGTTCTGGTGTGGCTGACCAATCCTCTGACCATGCCGCCGTTGTTTTATTTTGCCTATAAGGTCGGCCAATGGATACTTGGCTTGCCGAATCATGATTTTCAGTTTGAAATCAGCTGGTACTGGCTTTTACATGGACTGAATCATGTCTGGCAACCCTTCCTGCTCGGATGTCTGGTGGTGGGAATGACGTCGGGTGTTTTAGGGTATCTGTTTGTCCGTTTTGCATGGCGGGCCTACGTCATTCACAAGTGGCGGAGCAGGCATTGTCAGACCTGACCAAAAGCTGTTAACCACAGAGGACACAGAGAGCACAGAGAAGATCGGGTAAGGGAATCATGCTATGTGGCGCACAATTGAACAAAACATAGGCAAATCAGCACGGAAGCAATTTATTATCGAGCGCCGGGTTGGCATTGGCGGTGGAAGTATCAACGCAAGTTACCGGGTTGAAGGATCGGGGCAGTGCTATTTTGTCAAGACGAACACTGCACAGCGCCTGGAGATGTTTGCCGCGGAAGCAAAGGGTCTGGATGCTCTGGCCAGTGCACAGGCTATACGCGTCCCACAGCCGGTATGCCGGGGCGTGGCAGGCAAACATGCTTATCTGGTCATGGAATTCATTATGTTCGGGCGTGGCGGCAGCCCGCGGGCGCTTGGTGAACAACTGGCCGCCATGCACCGGCATACGCAATCCGAATTCGGTTGGCAATGTGACAATACCATCGGCTCAACGCCCCAAATCAATACGCTTTCGGATCACTGGACCTCTTTTTTTCGTGAACATCGCCTTGGATTTCAATTGAAACTGGCTGCAAAAAATGGTTATGGCGGATCGTTGCAACACAAGGGTGAGCGATTGATGGCTGATCTGGGGCTTTTTTTTGAAGGATATTCCCCTCAGACATCCCTGCTGCATGGAGATTTATGGGGCGGCAATCATGCCGTGGACATGGAAGGCCATCCTGTCCTCTATGATCCGGCTGTTTATTATGGTGATCGGGAAACAGACATGGCCATGACTGAACTCTTTGGCGGCTTTGGCAGTGCTTTTTATGCGGCCTATAATGAGGCGTGGCCGCTGGATGCAGGTTATGACGTACGCAAAACGCTGTATAATCTGTATCATGTTCTTAATCACGCCAATCTGTTCGGCGGCGGGTATGCGCGTCAGGCCGAGGGCATGATGGATTGCCTGTTAAGTGAGGTATAATGATGTGCCAGTTACTCGGCATGAACTGCAACACACCCACCGATATCGCTTTCTCCTTTACCGGATTTCGCGCCCGCGGCGGCGTTACCGATAAACACAGCGACGGCTGGGGCATCGGTTTTTTTGAAGGGGTCGGTTGCCGACTGTTTATCGATACCAAACCGTCTGCACACTCGCCGGTAGCGGAACTGGTGCAGCGTTATCCTATTCGTTCCATAAATATCATTGCCCATATTCGCAAGGCGACGCAGGGCAGCGTTGCCCTGCAGAATACACACCCGTTCATGCGTGAACTCTGGGGTCGATACTGGCTATTCGCCCACAACGGCGATCTGAAGCATGTGGCCACACATCCGGGTTGCCATCGGCCGGTGGGCGATACCGACAGTGAACGCGCCTTTTGCCTGATCCTGAACACCCTGCAGGCCCGGTTTGACAAGTTGCCGCCACTGCCAGAGCTGTATACCGTACTGCATGAGATCAGTGTGACGCTGGCGGAAGAGGGGACATCGAACTATTTGCTGTCCAACGGCGATTGTATGTTTGCCTATAGCACCACGCAGTTGCACTACATTGTGCGCCGGGCGCCTTTCGGCCCTGCCCACCTGATTGATCAGGATGTCACGGTTAATTTCCACGAACTAACCACGCCACACGACGTCGTGGCCGTGATTGCCACCCTGCCTTTGACTGACAATGAACTGTGGACCGCAATCAGGCCCCGTCAACTGCTGACGTTTCAACACGGGGAACCCATTGTCGGGTGATTTTATTTTGTGGAGGTAAACTATGCGTGTGTATTTGGTGCAACACGGCGAGGCGGTAGCTAAGGAAGAGAACCCGGAGAGGCCGCTATCGGAGAAAGGTTCCGCTGATGTGCGGGCGGTTGGTGATTTTCTATATCAGCATGCTCGCCTGTTGGTCCCTGAAATCCTGCACAGTGGCAAATTGCGGGCGGCTGAAACAGCGGAATTGCTGGCGCGTTGCCTGAACGCGGTTTATGACACCGGGCCGGGTTTACAGCCGAATGACGATCCCGGATTATGGTCTGCGCATCTGGCCGCCCGAAACAGGGATGTGATGCTGGTTGGCCATTTGCCGCATCTGGAACGTCTGGCCTCGCTGCTCTTGTGCGGCGATGCGGACAGGCGCGTGGTGACCTTTCGCAATGCAGGTGTCGTGTGCCTTGGACGGGAGGAAGCAAACGCCTGGCATCTGAACTGGGCGTTTACGCCCGATTTATTGACCACAAAGTAATGGCTGAATTATTTGTTTAACGGCTGTTTCCAGCCAATTCTGTTGAAAAACTCGTGCTTAACTTGGGCTCTGCTTCCATTCAGGTGTTGGCTATGCCAAGAGGGTGCCAGAGAAACGGGGGCAGCAGATGCCGGGTCAAACTTGACATATGGGTGTTCGAATAAGCATGGATGCTGACTTGTTCTGTTTCGATTGCCCGAGCTAGGTCATTCAGGATGATGAGTGATAATGGTGAGCCAGATTCCGCCGAGAATCATGATGGATGAGAGGATGAGGCGTCCACTGATGGGTTCCGTGAGGATGGTGACGCCGCCCAGGGCAGTAAGAACGGGAACCGAGAGTTGAACGACTGCCGCACGGGTGGTTGTTAGTCCGCCAAGTGCCGAATACCAGATGGCGTATCCGGCGCCTGATGCCAGCGCGCCGGACAGAATGGCCAGTGTGGCGCCTTTGACGGATGCATGCATGAATGGGATGGCTATCAGGCTGATTACGGCGATCATGGGCAGCGTACGAATGAAATTGCCCGCCGTGTTCGCCAATGCCCCGCTCTTTTGTCTTCCCCTCAGCGAA
>CAZJRL010000004.1:0-30595 GCA_964548425.1 uncultured Zetaproteobacteria bacterium
AAATTGATCGAGAAACCGTCGGGGATCGGAACGTGCAAAATCGAGATGGTCCGGATCTTCAAGCGTGATATAGGGTTTATCAGGAAATGCGATACGCGCCAGCGTTGTTTTTCCAGCCTGCCTTGGTCCAGTAATGCCAATCACCGGGAACCCTGACTGAAATCTGGCCAGAGCCTCACTCGCGCGACGCCTGACTATTCGATCACGAATCATACGACAGATTGTAAGTCAAAGTTACAATCTGTCAATACTTACTGTTTTGTCTACCTATTGAGCTGATGCAAAACTCGTAAGCGGTGATCGGCTTCCCCCGCCAGCCTGTTTAACTTCTACGAAAAGAATGTAATCTTCCGGGAAGATATATACGCAAAAATTAAAATTCTATTTTAATTTTATCGCCACCAAATGATGATCTAACAATGCCGCCTCTTCCTGCGTTGATTTCGGTATCCACGAAACTTTACCAAGCCTCGGCAACAATGATTTTGTTAACAACACCGCATAGCCTTCACCGGCCAAAATAACCTTTTTCGGCAAGGGCGCCCCCTGCTTCACCAATTCGCCCATCCGTTCTGCCTCGGTGATGATCACCTTTGCATTCTTCCCTTCCGCCACGGCTTGCAAAAAAGGATTCCGGGTTGCCACCGGCGGCATGCCTTCGGCTGGATTGACTGGCCATAGACTTTCACCCCACAACCATAATCCGTGGATTTCAGGTTGTCCGGCGCGACAATCGGCATGCCTTCCGTGCAGGCTCATTTGAATCTCGGATATTAAACGCATCAACCGTCCGCCATCTTTGCCTTCAGGATGATAGTTCGGCAGTATTTTCCCGGAAATCATGGCAAACGATCGGGGCTGGGCATCTATCGGTTCACGGCAGGTAAGCAACAGTGCCGCACCAGTATGCAACAAATGCATCCCCTCCTCTTCCAGCAATGGATTCAACACATCACATAACCAAAGGGCATCTTCCTCGCACCATGGCAACGACCCTTCCGGCATTACTCGCACCTGATCGCGGCCAAGCTGCGCATGATATGGCGAAGCCACCCAACATTGTTTTGTGTCCTCTGGAACATGTCCGTGCTTCTTTGCCAGCAATGCCGCTGAGGAAGTTCCCGCAATCGCCGCATACCATTCCAGCGGAATTTTATCCGAACATGAGAACCATGTTCGTTTTCTCATATTCAGCACTTTTTGCCATTGAAGCAAATTTCCATGAAGCGCCAGTCCAGCGCCGGATAACATCAAACCATTACAGACCAGCGTGACAGACGGGAATGTACTCACACCCGCCCTTTTCCGGGGTGCAGGATTTGCCTGCCCAGATAACGGCCAAGATCGCCAAACAAATCATCTTCCGCCTTCTTGAGCGACATCGCCAACGCTTTTTCCTTCTTCGGTGATTTTTTTCCAAATAACAGCCTGAATAAGTTACTGCTATCCGCAAACTGGATTTCATGCCAGATAAGACGTCGATCACGCACCCGCCACATTCGCCCCACCAGCGTGACTGGCGCAAGGTATTTATTCCATAGCCACGCCCCACCCAGCCATGTAAGGCTTTCCGAAACGATTTCTTCTGCTGCTACGCCCGCACCAACGACAGGGTTGCCGGTTACACCCGCCGTCGCGACACCTTGAGCTACGCCTTCGATCAACCCGGTGCCTGCCATGAGCAATACCCATTTACACATGGGCGCTTGTAGTCACCGGAACCACGGCAATGACAACGTGCGGATTACCCTTGATACCAAGCGAGTATGGTGTATGGACCGCGCATGCAGCCAAAGGAGTCAATAAAATTTTTCGGATTAATAGCGCCCCCTATACAGACAGCGCCATGTTGCTCAAGAGTGTTCTAATCCAGCACCTTCCGAACCGCATCTTCAGTAGCGTCAATAGTGACCGGGCTGGGCACATTCAACATGGCCGTCTCCGGATCCTTCAGGCCATTGCCGGTCAGTGTGCAAACGATTTTGTCGCCCGGCTTGAAAACACCAGCCTTGTTCAGCTTGATGACACCGGCCACGGAAGCTGCCGATGCAGGTTCGCAGAATACGCCTTCAAGACTGGCCAGCATATCGTAGGCCTGAAGAATTTCCTCATCCGTCACCGCTTTGATACAACCGCCGGATTCATCGCGCGCAGCCTCTGCCTGTTTCCATGAAGCCGGTTTGCCGATACGGATCGCCGTCGCCACCGTTTCCGGGTTTTCTACCGGTGCGCCATTGACAATAGGGGCGGCACCCGCCGCCTGGAAACCAATCATCTTCGGTAGATTCCTGCTGATGCGCTTCTCATGGTATTCCTTATACCCCATCCAGTAAGCGGTAATATTGCCTGCATTTCCCACCGGCAGTGCATGATAGTCCGGGGCAAACCCAAGTTCGTCGATAATTTCAAAGGCAGCCGTCTTTTGCCCCTGAATGCGATAGGGATTGACTGAATTAACCAGTGAAATGGAACCATCGGCGGAAATCTTGCGCACCAGTTCCAGCGCATCATCAAAATTACCACGAATCTGAATCACTTTTGCCCCGTAACGGATACCCTGCGACAACTTGCCCAACGCAATCTTGCCATCGGGAATCAGTACATAAGCGGTCATACCACAATTGGCTGCATAGGCAGCAGCAGAAGCAGATGTGTTACCGGTTGATGCGCATATTACCTTGCGCGAACCGGCATTATATGCCTGCGTCACCGCCATGGTCATACCACGGTCCTTGAATGAACCTGTAGGATTCAAACCCTCAAACTTGAGGAATATATTCAGTTCCGGATTAATGGCATTGCGCAGGTTCATCGACTCGTGCAACGGCGTATCACCCTCATAAAGGGTGATAACAGCTTCATCCTCGCTAACAGGCAGGAATGCCCGATAGCGGCTAATGATTCCTTCATAACGTGGCATGGCTTCCCTCTACGCTCCAAATATTTCTTTACGCAGAATTAGTATTTCTTCTTCAACGCTGGGCAGCGCGGTAATACGGCTGATGGCGGCCTGTAGGTTTCCCTCACCGGTTTCATGGGTCAGCATGATCACAGGCACGGCATGCATAACATTGCGTTCCTTTTGCATGACGGCTTCCAGGCTAATACGGTGATCCGCCAGAATAGATGTTACCGAAGCTATCACGCCCGGTTCATCTTTCACCATCAGGCGCAGGTAATACTCACACTGAACATCAGCCATCGGCAGCGTTCCCAACTCATGGCGGTATTCTTCTACAAAACCCATAGGTGGCGCCAGTTTACTTACCCCGTCCGGATGTGCGCGCGCAATATCCATAATATCGGCGACCACCGCCGAAGCTGTTGGCCGTTCGCCGGCCCCACGGCCGAAGTACATGGTATGCTCGACAAAATCGCCGCTAATCATCACAGCGTTGTAGGAATCGGAAACCTGTGCAATCTGTGAATTCTTTGGCACCAGCGTTGGATGCACGCGCATCTCAACGTGTTCAACCGTACCCTTCTCACCATGCGGCTTGGCAATACCTAACAGCTTGATGCGATAGCCCAATTCCGCCGCAGCCTCAATATCCACCGCTGTAATCTTGCTGATTCCTTCCGTGAATACCTGATCGAAATGTATTTTCGAGCCAAATGCCATGGCAGCCAGAATAGCCAGCTTGTGCGCCGTATCGATACCCTCGACATCAAATGTCGGATCTGCTTCGGCATAACCCAGCTGCTGCGCCTCTTTAAGCACCTCCGCATAATCCGCACCCTCATTTTCCATCTTGGTAAGGATGAAATTGCAGGTACCGTTCAAAATGCCATGCACCGATTGAACGGCATTGGCTGCAAGCCCCTCGCGCAATGCCTTCAGGCACGGTATGCCGCCGCCAACGGCGGCCTCAAAGCCGATAACCACGCCTTTCTCCGCAGCCAGCGAAAACAGCTCCTCGCCATGTTTGGCAATCAGCGCCTTGTTGGCCGTCACCACGTGTTTACCATGCATGAGCGCCGCAGCCACAAAACTGCGCGCCGGCCCATAACCACCAATCAGTTCCACGACCAGATCGACATCATCGGCACCCACCACATCTCCTGCATCATCACTCAAACGCACATTGGAAAAGTCGAGTCCACGATCACGCCCGGCATCCTTGTCCGCTGCTGCCACCAGGCGAACCTGCCTGCCCAGTCGTCGTGTTATCAATTCCTGCTGCTCGATCAGGATACGGGCCACGCCGGTGCCAATCGTTCCCAATCCCAGTAGACCCACTCGAAATTCGCTCATATCAAAACCTCAACGCAATTCACCACAAAGTCACAAAGTTTTTCTATAAAAAGTATTTTCCTTTGTGGCTCTGTGTCTTTGTGGTGAAAAGAGTGTTTATGCGCCCGCATTTAGGAAATTCCGGATTCCACGCACGGCCTGCCGTGTCCGGTGCTCATTTTCAATCAGTGCAATACGTACATATTTATCGCCATACTCACCAAAACCTATACCGGGTGAAACAGCCACCTCCGCCTCAGCTAACAGCTTTTTGGAAAATTCAAGCGAACCCATCGCTTTAAAGTCATCCGGAATTTCTGCCCATGCAAACATCGAAGCTCTGGGTTTCTCCGCCATCCATCCCATTTTATGTAAGCCATCAATCAGCACATTACGGCGCAGCTGGTACATATTACGAATCTCGCTTACACATTCCTGAGGCCCGTTTAATGCGGCGCAGGCAGCGATCTGCAGAGGCTGAAATGTACCATAATCCAGATAGGACTTAATTTTAGCCAGTGCCGCAATAATTTCCTGATTACCCAGCATAAAACCAATGCGCCAACCGGGCATGTTGTAGGTCTTGGACAGAGAATAACACTCTACCGCCACATCTCTCGCTCCGGGAACCTGTAAAATGGAGGGACAACGGTAATCATCGAAACAAATCTCGGCATAGGCAATATCCGATATGACGATGAGTTTATATTCCCGCGCCATTTCCACCAGTTTTACATAAAACTCCAGATCAACAACCTGTGCTGTCGGGTTGGAAGGAAAGTTGACAACCAGCACCTTTGGTTTCGGCCATGAATCACGTACGGCTTTGGCAATACCTTCAAAGAAATCTACTCCCGGTCCAATGGGTACATGGCGAATATCCGCTCCGGCGATAATGAAGCCATAAGGATGAATGGGGTAGGCCGGATTGGGACATAAAACCAGGTCGCCGGGATTAGTAATGGCCACAGCCAGGTGTGCCAGACCTTCCTTTGATCCTATCGTGACAATAGCCTCGGCTTCCGGGTCGAGGTCAACGTCAAATCTCCGTTTGTACCAGGCACATACCGCACGTCTGAGACCCGGGATACCGCGTGAAACAGAGTAGCGGTGATTACGTCCATCCTGAGCTGCCTCACAGAGCTTATCGACGATATGCTGGGGTGTTGGTTGATCGGGATTGCCCATACCGAAGTCAATAATGTCTCTTCCGGCGTGGCGAAGCTCCATCTTCAACTGATTGACTGTCGCAAACACATAGGGCGGGAGACGTTTGATCTTCTCAAATTCGCGCATGGAGGTTAGTGCCCTACCCCGTAAAAGAGCATACCATTGGCTGCAGAATGCGCCTTGCCTTGCTTCCCTGGAATGGCTCTGATGGTGTGCTCTTTTACGGGGCAGGACACTAGATATCTCCCTGAATGATAAATAGGCGTGAAAGTGAGCACCGCGGTTTTCGCTTTCATGCGTACAAATACCAAGGATGAACCTTTACAGGTTCACCACAGATGGCTCGGGGAGTGTAAGCAGCGGTATAAAAGCGGTCAAGGTATTGGCTATTTCGGACTCATGGCAATCAGTTGTAAATGGATTAGCATTTCCCCAGGGGATGTGCCCGATTCACCAATTCATGCAGGCGCACACGGGACACATGTGTGTAAATCTCGGTCGTACTAATGTTGGCATGCCCCAGTAACATCTGTACAGCACGCAAATCCGCACCATGGTTCAGCAGGTGAGTCGCAAAGGCATGTCGCAGGGTATGTGGTGACAATGTTTGCCGTAAACCTGCCTGACGGGCATAGCGTTTTAGCCGCTGCCAGAAGTTCTGCCGCGTCATGACGTTCCCTCCACGTCCTGGAAACAGAAACGGGCTCACCATTGTACCGGACATTTGCCGCCTTTCAGCAAGCCATTTAATAAGCCAGTCCGCAGCCACTTCACCAAAAGGAACAAGACGTTCCTTATCCCCTTTTCCTATCACCCGCACAAGCATGGCCGACTGATCCACCTGTGCCATTCTCAATGACACCAGTTCACTCACCCTGAGGCCCGTTGCATACAGCATCTCAAGCATGCATCTGTCCCGTAACCCGATCAAGGTTGATGTTTCAGGCATATTCAACAGGACATTAACATCTTCTTCGCCAATCATTTTCGGCAACGGGTGGTGGCGGCGCTGGGCGGGTAATCTGCGCACGGGATTATCCAGACGCATCCCTTCAGACTGTAGAAACCCGAACCATGTAGACAGAGCGCTTCGACGGCGGCGCAAGGTCGTACCCCTGAGCCCCTTGCGGCGTAGACAAGCAAGATACTCCATCAGATCCGGCTCTGTGACATTAAACAGATCGACATCTTTCTTCGCCAGAAAACACCGGGCATCCATAAGGTCTGCATAATAGGATGTTGTTGTACGTGGGGACCAGCCCCGGAGCATGGCAATTCGCTGTAATAAACCTTCAACGCGTTCTGCCATCACAGTCTCCTGATCAATACCAGTTAACATGATCCCAGTATAGTGATACATGACCTGCCGGGGCAAGTAATTCATCAAAACAGCCCATGCCGTGTATTTCTATCTGTATAATTTATGGACAGCGCAGCTTAATTCACTGTCTAACTATGGTTCATGAATAGACAGCCCTTTACATTTACCTTGACATGCTGTCTAAATGAGATTAGACTGTCTTTCTGCAATGCCGCAGGAGATGTATTTGGGAGCCTTACTTTCGAGTAAAGAAGTAATTGAAAGAGCTGCTATTTCAAGGGCAACGCTTAATAATTACATTGCCCTTGAAATATTGCCAAAACCGGAAATCAGGATGCCTGATCGAACTACGGCACGTGCTCCCAGGATTGGTTACTTTCCGTCTTCGGTGCTTGATACGCTGAAGAAAGTGGAACAACTCAAGGTTAAAGGATATACAATGGCTCAAATTGTCGATCGGCTAAAACATGAACGCCAAGAAGATGCCAAGAGTGGTAAGAATGTCGTGCAACCTGCTGTATTTGGTGCGCAGTCCAACAGTCTGGGACTTACCATTGATCATATGAATTATCCAGGCTATCTTCTTAATTATAAATTTCAGATGGAA
The DNA here is from genome assembly GCA_964548425.1 of uncultured Zetaproteobacteria bacterium. Taxonomy (GTDB): domain Bacteria; phylum Pseudomonadota; class Zetaproteobacteria; order Mariprofundales; family Mariprofundaceae; genus JAUZQZ01. The sequence goes on from CAZJRL010000004.1 coordinate 7,333, forward strand.
TGGTGCAATGAGATGGCCGAAAAGGAGATATTCGGTCAGGCTCTGACTCTTTCCAACCATATTGAAGAACGCAATATCTTTCAACTTCTGTTTGATAGCCAGAAAATCAGCAATACGGATGGCTTTGAAGACATATTAAGATTTCATCTCAGCCTTGCCAAGGGAAAGCTGTCTAACTCGGCTGTTTTAATGAGTGATCTCAAGCTGGAGTCTGAAGGCATGGCGCAACTCATACATCTGCATGATGAGGTTGAGCCAGCGAAGATAACACCTCTTGTTTGCACGGAAGCAAATCTTTCTCCACGCAGTGAGACTGCACAACCGGCACAGATATTTGCAACGTTCTTCCGCGAGGGAATATTTATCATTTACCTTCCAGCCGAGGATAAAGATTCGCTGCTAACAGTCCTCGCCCGCCGTGACCTTGTCATCCGGGATTTGTTACGGAAGCGACGTCCCTATCTTACCCAAATGTCTGTTCTTGTCGCTGATCTTCAGTCTTCTTACAAGATATGCGCGGAACTCCCGCCGGAAGAATATTTTGAACTGATCAATTCCATCTGGAACACCATGGAATCCCTGCTTCGAAAATATTACGCAACCGGCGGCAAACATGTTGGCGATGGCGTGGTTTACTATTTCTTTCCACAGCCTGAGGAAAACCATGTTCTCAATACCATACGGTGCGCTCAGGAAATGAAGGACACCATGCTGAAAATAAACCGTGAATGGCGTAACAAAAAAAGCTGGTCCAATGAACTGCTGCTGAATATCGGCATTGATCAGGGTGAGGAGTGGTTCGGCACTTACCAGACAGCCACACAACTTGAATTCACTGTATTGGGCGAGACCGTGAATCGTGCCGGACGATTGAGCGATTTTGCAAAATACGGGTCAATATGGACCACAAAAAATGCATTGGCCACGCTGACCGAGAAAGACAGGGAGAGTATTCACTTTGGGATAAAACGGGAGAGCACACACGGTCCGATATTAACACCTTCAAGTTACGCCCAAATATCAAACCTGATTGACATGGAGGGTCCGGGACATGAGAAAATGATGGATATAAGCGGGCTTCCTGTTACTGAAGTTTTTGATGTGACATTACCTGACTCCAGATAATTGCAAAGCAAAGAAAGCGATTGATTTGTGGAGTGAAAGAAAGGGCGTGGCAGCTATGATGAATAGTGCGGGTTAGCACCCTCCCTTCTTTTTATTCTCTTCCGTACGCATCATTAAACCGTTCAATATCATCTTCACCCAGATACTCCCCCACCTGTACTTCAACGATATGTAACGGTAATTTCCCGCGATTTTCAAGACGGTGTCTTTCCCCGATAGGGATATAAACACTTTCATTCTTGGCAACTGTAAGTTCCTGATCGCCACGTGTCACCGTGGCCGTACCGGACACCACAACCCAGTGCTCCGAGCGATGCTGATGCGCCTGCAAACTTAAGGATGCACCCATATTGACTTCAATATGTTTTAATTTGTAGCCGGTATTCTTTCCATCCAGAACCGTGTAACGTCCCCATGGTCGTTGTACCGTAACATGTTCAATATGCTCACGACTGCCCCGCGTCTTGATCTTCTCCACCAAATCACGCACATGCTGGCTTTCGCCGCGTTTGAGCAACAGAATGGCATCGGGTGTTTCCACGGCAATAACATCCTCAAGGCCTGCTGCCGCAATCAGCCGCGTCTGGCTCCGCAACAGACTATTGCTACAGCCTGTCTGCAGCACATCACCGGAGGTAGCATTGCCGGACATATCCTTTTCGGAAATATCATATACGGCATCCCAGCTACCCACATCGGACCAGCCGATATCGCAAGGTACAAGGCCGACACACCCGGATTTTTCCATGATGCCATAATCAATGGAAACATCCGGCATTTCCGGAAAAGCATGGCGAACCACTTCCTGCCATGGCTCCCCTCGCCGCCAATGTTGTCGCATATCCTCCAATACATGCCATATTTTCGGCAAATGAAGTTTCACTTCTTTAAGGAGGGTCGATGCCCGCCACACAAACATGCCCGAATTCCAGTAATAGTTGCCGGAGTCGAGATACGCTTGTGCAGTATCCAAATCCGGTTTTTCCACAAACTGTTTTACCGCATAAACCCCGTCGGCTACCGCCTCTGCATCTGCCTGAATATAACCGAAACCTGTTTCCGGATGCTCAGGCTGGATACCAAAGGTCACCAGAATACCCTTCTTTGCCGCATCAACAGCTGTATTTAACGCCGCGTGAAAAGATGGCACGTCACGAATCAGGTGGTCCGCAGGCAATACCAGCATCAACGGATCCGACTGCGTGTTCTCCATCAGTAATGCGGCTGATAAAGCAGCTGCCGGCGCTGTATTACGCCCACACGGTTCCAGAATGGTATGCAAGTCCCGCAACGCCGCATACGCTTCACCGATTGCATGTTGTTCATTGGTAACAATCCAGACATCATCTTTTAGAATCAACGGCTGCAGACGTGAAATGGTCGCCTCAAGCAGGGTTTCATCCCCTTCAAGGTTCAGGAACTGCTTGGGTAATTGTTGGCGGGACAATGGCCACAGGCGCGTGCCCGCCCCCCCTGCTAAAATGACAGCTTTTAAATCAGACATATTCTATCAAACCTCGCTTGATCAAATAATCAATCACATGACCGGCACTTTCCGCGACGGATTCATCCCCTGTGCTCAATTCAATTTCCGGATGCTCCGGTGACTCATAGGGATCGGATATACCGGTGAACTGTGGGATATCACCCTTCATTGCCTTCATGTACAATCCTTTCACATCCCGGCGGGCACATTCCTCTACGCTTGCATTTACAAACACCTCGACAAATGCACCCGGACCCCCCGCCTGTTCTACCATGGTCCGCACCTTATCTCTTGTTTCACCGTATGGAGAAATCGCAGCTGTCATCACTGGAATGCCATGTTTAACCAGCAACTGGCAGACCCAACCAATGCGTAAAACATTCGTATCACGGTCCTCCCTGGAAAAGCCAAGTCCCCGGGTCAGATGTGTACGCACCTCATCACCATCCAGCAATTCAACATTGGCAATGCCACGCTCCCGCAAATCATGATGAATGGCGCTGCTTACCGTGCTTTTCCCTGCGCCGGACAACCCGGTAAACCACAGGCAAAATCCCTTCTTTACACTCACATTATGCTCCAATTCCCCGACCCAGCGTAGCCGGAACCAAAAAAGATTGAACCGCAAAGGACGAAAAGTTACGCAAAGGAACCCCAAAACGGGTCAACCCCGGAGGCCTGTCTACGTGCGGCGCACAGGCAGGCGAATATACATTCAACCACGGGAGTAAGACCACAGGGCTTTATATCCCGTCTTTACTCTGCGTAACTTTGCGTACTTTGTGGTGAAATATCTTGGTGTTTTGCATCACATTTTATTGATAACAGAATAATATCGCCGATACCAATTCACAAAAACCGTTAACCCATCCTTGAGGGATGTAGAAGGATGGTAGCCAAGCGCACGCAGTGCCGTAATATCCGCATGCGTGGATACAACATCCCCCGGCTGCATACCGTACATCTCACGTATGGCGTGAACGCCCAGCAAGGATTCCAGCGTATCCACAAAATCTCCCAGCCGAACCGGATGATCATTGCCAATATTCATCACGGCATGCGGCGCACCATCGGTATCCGCGGCAGGCGGCGTATCCAGCACACGCAACACACCATCTACGATGTCATCAACATATGTGAAATCCCGCTTCATGTTACCGTGGTTGAATATGTGGATCGGTTTTCCCGCCAGAATATCCCGTGTAAAACTGAAATAGGCCATATCCGGCCTTCCCCACGGCCCATATACGGTAAAAAAACGTAAGCCCGTACATGGAAACCCGTACAGATGCGCATAGCTATGCGCCATTAATTCATTCGCTTTCTTGGTCGCGGCGTAAAATGAAACGGGATGATCCACGGAATCAGATTCAGAGAACGGAGACTTTTTATTGGCGCCATAAACAGAACTTGACGATGCATACAGCAGGTGCTGAATGTGATGATGCCGGCAGGCCTCAAGTATATGGGCAAAGCCCGCCAGATTACTGCGGACATATGCTTCCGGATGTTCCAGCGAGTAGCGCACGCCGGCCTGTGCCGCCAAATGGATAACCCGCTCAGGCTGTTCTCTTGCAAAGATATCCATCAGCGCTTCCGCATCAGCAATATCCGTCCTGTAAAAGTTGAAATCAGGCTTTCCCGGCAGCTGATTCAGCCGTGCCTTTTTAAGTGATACATCGTAATAATCATTCAGATTATCCACACCAATCACAGCATGACCATCCTGCAACAAACGTTCAGCCACGTGCATACCGATAAAGCCGGCCACACCGGTTACCAGAACGCGCATCAAATCAGAGTCGCCAGAGTGATAATCCCGCGGAACAAACTTCTTCGGGATCAAGCATGCACTTCACATCCATGATCGGCGCACCTTTCCTGCAGCGGCCAAAAAAATCAGCCCGATCCATTTCCTGAAATACAGTATGCGCTACAGCTAGAATGACTGCATCCATATCCTGCAATTCATTCATGTCCACCAGTTCGATGTCATATTCGCGTTTTGCATCTTTTGCATTGGCCACCGGATCGCAGACCCGCACATTGATTCCGAGAGGTTCCAGTTCACGAATACAGTCAATCACCTTGGTGTTACGCAAATCAGCACAGTTTTCCTTGAATGTCAGCCCAAGAATCACCACGTTCGAGCCCTTGACCTGGATGCCTGCCCGGATCATCTCCATCACTGTCTGCTCTGCCAGCCACCGACCCATCCCGTCATTAATATAGCGGGATGCCTTAATCATTTCCGGACGGAATCCGGCAATTTCGGCGCGATGCGTCAAATAGTAAGGATCCACACCAATACAGTGCCCACCCACCAGGCCTGGGCGGAAGGGAAGAAAATTCCATTTGGTGCCGGCCGCATCCAGCACCGCTTGCGTATCAATGCCGAGTTTATGAAAAATCAGAGCCAGTTCATTCACCAGGGCAATATTTGCATCGCGTTGCGTATTCTCAATGACCTTGGCTGCTTCCGCCACGCGAATACTCTGTGCCCGGTGCACACCTGCCGTGACAATTTTCTCATACAACAACGCAACTTTCTCCAGCGTTGCATCATCCTGGCCTGAAACCACCTTGACAATGGTTTCAAGGCGATGCTCCCTGTCCCCTGGATTCACCCGCTCCGGAGAATAGCCTACGGAGAAATTCACGCCACATTTCAGGCTTGATTCCTGCTCCAGAATGGGCACGCAGACATCCTCTGTCACACCCGGATAAACGGTGGACTCAAAAACAACCGTTACACCCTTTCGCATGTGACGCCCGACTGTTTCGGAAGCGCGAATCACCGGCGTCAGATCCGGCTGATGAGCATTATCCACAGGGGTCGGCACAGCCACAATAATATAATCCGCCTGCTCCAGAAGGGATGGATCATATGTATATTTCAGTGACTGCGCACGGATGAACAGTTCATTTTCCATTTCACCTGTGGGATCAAAACCCTGGCGGTAAGCATTGATCTTGTCCTCTGATATATCAAAACCGATCGTTGGCATGACGCGCCCAAAAGCAAGCGCCAGGGGCAGGCCAACATAGCCCATGCCAACAACCGCGACGCATTCATCACTTATGTTCTTTTCCATTGCGTACCCTTCACTCCATCCTCCAGTATAATCCCCCCTGCGGCCAGTTCATCACGAATGGCATCAGCCCGGGTGAAATCTCGATCCTTCCTCGCTTTTTCCCGCTCGTCAATCAGCGCAACGATGCGTGCACTATCTACATCACCGCTTCTGAACCAGGTCTCCACATCCTGCTGCACAAGCCCCATCAGTTTACACATCGCTATAAGTGAAGCTGCATGAAAAGTTATATCCTCCCCGGCATCCAGCGCCCTGTTTATATGATGCGCAGCATCAAACAGCGCCGCCAGCGCTTCCGCGGTATTAAAATCATCATTCATGGCGGCAATGAAATCAGAAGATAGAAGTGGCATCTGCTCACCACCCTCTGACTGCTGACTTTTGACCCCTGCCTCCTGGCAACGCCTGATCGTCTCATACAGGCGATCCAGCCCTGCTTTTGCCACATCCAGTGCAGCATCCGAAAAATCCAGCGGTGAGCGGTAATGCGTGCCGAGCATAAACATGCGCAAGACTTCCGGGTGATACTTTTTCGTCACCTCGCGAATGGTGAAAAAGTTACCCAGCGACTTGGACATCTTTTCCTGATTGATATTCACGAAACCATTGTGCAGCCAGTAACGCGCAAAACCGCCTCCGTTGGCTGCACGCGCCTGCGCTATTTCATTTTCATGATGGGGAAATTTCAGATCCATGCCGCCACCGTGAATATCAAACGTGTCGCCCAGATGGGCGCAACTCATGGCCGAACATTCGATGTGCCAGCCCGGTCTTCCCGGCCCCCACGGTGAGTCCCATGCAGGCTCACCGGATTTGGCTGCTTTCCACAGTACAAAATCAAGAGGATCGCGTTTTCTTGCATCGATATCGACACGGCTTCCTGCTTCCAGGTCATCAATATTCTTCCCCGAAAGCTGGCCATAACCATCAAACTTACGGACAGAGTACAGCACATCGCCGGAACCGGATACATAAGCGCAGCCCTGATCAACCAATGCCGAAATCATGTTGATCATCGCATCCATATGCGCCGTTGCGCGAGGCTCATGGGTCGGACGCAGGCATCCCAGTGCATCGATATCCTCATAAAAGGCGGCGATCATTTCGTTGGTCAGTATATCGATTTCAACACCACGTTCCGCTGCCCGCTTGATGATCTTGTCATCCACATCGGTAAAATTGCGTACATATACAACATCATAACCCAGTTGTATAAGCCAGCGGTAAATGACGTCAAATACCACCATCACCCGCGCGTGCCCGACATGGCAATAGTCATAAACGGTCACACCACAGACATACATGCCAACCTTGCCTGGCACCAGTGGTTTAAATCGCTCTTTTTTCCGTTTCAGAGAATTATATACGTGCAAACTCATGCTCTCATGCGCCCGCCTGCCTCTTTGCATCCTCTATTCTGGATACAATTCCGTCTTTACCCAGAAACGCAACAACAGCGGACATTTCCGGACCATGCAATGCGCCGCTGAGTGCCACACGCAACGGCATAAACAGGGCGCGCCCTTTACACCCGCTTTCCTTTTTAACCAGATCCACCCAGCATTTCCAGTCCACCCCGGACAGTGTATGCCACGTATTCAGTGCCGCCTGATAAAAACCGGGACCTGCTTCCTTTACAATGGTCAATGCATCACCGGCCAGTGGCGCATTGACATCCAGCAAACGCCGGTATACCGCCGCATCACTGGCATATTGCAGATTCTTTCCAATCAGCGAGGCGAATGCAGTCAAACGTTCGGATGATACAGAAGGTACATGTGGTTGAATGATCGGCGCCAGCGCACGGGCATCCAGTTCATGCAGCAATCGCGTATGCCAGCGCCACATCTCATTATCCGACCAGTGTACGGAACCGGTGGACACATGTTCGGCTTCAAAGTACTGCACCAGCGTCTTAACGGAATGTGCATTTTCCGGTATGTTCGGATGTCCAAGCCGCAGCATGGTCTGAATCAGCGCGCCAGGAAGAAGTCCGTCATGGCGCAATTCAGCCACGCTGTGACTGCCACTGCGCTTGGATAGCTTGGCGCCATCCTGGCCCAGTAACAGACCATGATGCAGATACGCCGGTGGTTTATATCCCAACCGCTCCAGAAGCCAGACCTGATAGGCCGAATTGGTCAAATGGTCATCGCCACGCAGCACATGCGTAATACCGTCCAGCACATCATCCACGGCATTGGGTAGCAAAAAAGTAAAGGATCCATCAGAGCGCACCACGACCGGATCATCAAGATCACGTAGTGCAAAGTTTACATCGCCGCGCAGTTCATCTTTTACCGTGACACATCCTTCCGCATCATATACGCGCAATCGCCAAACAAACGGCTCTGTAGCCGCCCTCTCTTCTGACTTGTTAGCGGATACACGCCGGCAATGCCCGGCATAGCGGGGTGGCAGCCCACGTGATGCGGCCAGTTTGCGATCCAGATTCAATTGTGTCTCCGAACAGAAACAACGGTAGGCCAGCCCCATCCCGGCCAATCTCATTAACGCTTCAGCATGCCTGGCGGCATGCTTTGACTGAAACAGTATGTCATCATCCCAGTCCAGCCTCAACCAGGTGAGATCGTCCTGAATAGCATCCGGAAACTGCTGCCCGGAACGATCCTGATCCGTATCTTCAAAACGCAGCAGAAAACGGCCACCATGTTTTCTGGCATACAGCCAGTTCAGCAATGCCGTGCGAATATTACCCAGATGCAGCAAACCGGTCGGACTTGGCGCAAAGCGGGTGACGACTTTACTCATGTATGTTATTTCCTTTTTGTTTCTGAATTCTCTTCTTTGGAAGAATCAACATGTATTCATCGGGATGAACATATCCGAGTTCGCGGTGTACGAGTTCCTCCAAAGCCCCGGGATCATGCCGCAAACGCAGTATTTCCCTGGCCAGCTTCTCCCTTTGCTGGCGTAACCTGGCCACCTCGGTCTGCAGGGTTGCAAGATGCTGTTGTTCCTTGCGATAAACCAGATACCCGTAATTGGAAAAAACAAGGCTATAAATCATCCCCGCAAACAGTGCCAGGATCAACACCCAACCCAGCCACCGTCGAACCCGGCCTGCCTGTCCCCGCTTTTTCAGCCCTTACCTCTTTAATCCTTTCAGGAGAAGGCCGCTCGTCCGGCATACCTTGCCGAAACGCCAAGTTCTTCTTCAATACGCAACAATTGATTGTACTTGGCCAACCGGTCCGAGCGCGAGGCTGAGCCGGACTTGATCTGGCCACACCCCAGCGCCACGGCCAGATCAGCAATGGTGGTATCCTCCGTTTCACCGGAACGATGGCTCATCATGCAACGGTATCCCGCAGCCATCGCCATACCTACTGCCTCGCGTGTCTCGGTCAGCGTACCAATCTGGTTTACCTTTACCAACAAGGCATTGGCCACCCCCTGCTCAATACCTTCCTTCAGAATTTCCGGGTTGGTCACAAAAATATCATCACCCACCAGTTGCACACTGTTTCCCAGTCGATCCGTCAGCAGCTTCCATCCATCCCAGTCGTTTTCGGCCAGCCCGTCCTCAATGGATAGAATCGGATATTGGGCGCACCAGTCTGCCAGAAAATCTACCATGGCAGCGGAATCCATCTGCTTCCCCTCACCCTTCAGATCATAAACGCCATCCCTGTAAAATTCGGATGCTGCCGGATCCAGTGCAATAAACACATCGCTGCCCGCCTTCAGCCCTGTTTTGTGAATCGCCTTCAGAATCGCATCCAGCGCCGCCACATTGGATGGTAATGACGGCGCAAAACCGCCTTCATCACCCACAGCTGTATTATATCCTTTTGCCTTGAGTACGGATTGCAGTGCATGGAATACCTCCGCCCCCATTTCAAGCGCCTGCGCAAAATTATTCGCACCCGCCGGGACAATCATGTATTCCTGAAAATCGACGTTATTATCGGCATGCTCGCCGCCATTGAGCACGTTCATGCATGGTACAGGCAACAGATTTGCATTATCCCCGCCCAGATAGCAAAACAGTGATCTTTTCTCTTCCACCGCCTGTGCTTTGGCCACGGCCATGGAAACGCCAAGAATCGCATTTGCGCCCAGCCTTCCTTTATTGGACGTGCCATCCAGTTTGATCATGGTTCTGTCCAGGCCAGCCTGATCCGAAGCATCCATATTCTTGACGGCGCTTGCAATTACACCATTCACATGGGACACAGCATTCTGTACGCCCTTTCCATTCAACCGGGCTCCGCCATCACGCAACTCCACCGCCTCACGCGTACCGGTTGAAGCACCGCTAGGCACCCCGGCGCGACCAAAAGCGCCGGATGCCAATCGCACATCTACTTCCACCGTCGGATTGCCCCGAGAATCAAAAATCTCGCGTCCATGTACTGTTACAATTCCACTCACATCTCACTCCTTTAATACGAGGCATTTCACCACAAAGACACGAAGGCACAAAGAATTTACATGATTTAACTTTGTGTCTTCGTGTCTTTGTGGTTAGATCTCTTTTACAATCCTATCAATACGCTTCAATGAGCTTAGCAGATCTTCCAGATCATTCAGAGCCAGCGAGTTCGGGCCATCGGACAATGCGTGATCCGGGTCGGGATGCACTTCCATGAACAACCCCGCCACGCCGGTTGCCACGGCGGCACGCGCCAGTCCCGGCACAAACTCCCGATTGCCACCGGTGGCACCACCCAAACCACCCGGCTGCTGCACTGAATGCGTTGCATCATACACCACAGGCACACCAAAACCCTGCATCACCAATAGTGAACGCATATCCGAGACGAGGTTATTGTAGCCAAAACTCGCACCCCGCTCGCACAACATCATATTCTCATTGCCTGTCGCCAACGCCTTTTCCAGTACATGTTTCATATCCCAGGGCGCAAGAAACTGCCCCTTTTTGATATTGACAGGCTTGCCTGCTTTAGCGACAGCCTCGATGAAATCGGTCTGTCTGCACAGAAATGCCGGCGTTTGCAGGATATCCGCCACTGCAGCTACCGCCGTCACCTGATGCGCTTCATGCACATCGGTAATGACCGGTAAGCCCAGTTCATCCTTCACCCGTTGCAGGATACGCAACCCCTCCTCCATACCGGGGCCACGAAAACCCTCCTTGCTGGTACGGTTTGCCTTATCGAAGCTTGATTTAAACACCAGCGGCACGCCGCACCGCCTGGCAATCCCGGCAATCTCCGCTGCTGTCTTCAGTGTGAAATCTTCGCTTTCGATGACGCACGGGCCGGCCAGCAGCACGAACGGATGATCATTGGAAAAGCCTATATCGCCAACAGAAACGGTTCTCTGCGTCATACTGCCGCCTGTTCTTTGCTGGCACCAATGAAAGCGGCGAATAAAGGATGCGGCGCATACGGTCGTGATAAAAATTCCGGATGAAACTGGCAGGCAACAAACCATGGGTGATCTTTTACCTCAACAATCTCCACCAGCGAATGATCCGGCAGTGTGCCCGATACAACCAGACCGGCCGCTTCAAGCTGTTCACGATAGGTATTATTGAACTCATAACGATGGCGATGGCGCTCGCGGATTTCACTCCGTCCGTATGCAGCATATGTATGCGTTCCTTCGATGACATGGCACGGATAACCACCGAGCCGCATAGTGCCACCCAGATCACTGTCAGCACTACGGTGAACGCGCGCACCCTCCTGCTCCCACTCAGTCATCAATGCAATCACCGGATGCTCGGCACGCTCATTAAATTCACTACTCGCCGCATTGGCAATACCCGCGACATGGCGTGAAAATTCAACTACGGCCAGCTGCATACCGAGACAAATACCCAGGTACGGAACTCTGTGTTCACGCGCATAACGAATCGCAGCAATCTTACCCTCGGTGCCGCGCTGACCGAAACCACCGGGTACCAAAATCCCATCCATCCCCGCCAGACAGTCGGCACCCCGGTTCTCCAGCGATTCAGCATCAAAATATTTGATTTTTACGCGCACCCCATGGGCTATGCCGCCATGAACAAGTGACTCGTTAACTGACTTGTAGGCATCAGCCAGTTCGACATATTTGCCAACCATGGCAATACGTATTTCCTGCTCAGGCTCACGCACCCGGCGGCAGATATCTTCCCATTCCGACAGATCCGGCTCGGGATTATCCATATGGAAATGCTTCAGTACGGCAGAACCCAGACCCCCCTCGCGTAATTTCAGCGGTACGCCGTAGATCGTATCCACGTCCGGCGCATCAATCACCGCCTCCCTGTCAACATTACAGAACAGTGCAATTTTATCTTTCTGTCCCTGAGGAATCGGATGCTCTGAACGACATAGAAGTACATCGGGCTGAATACCGATCTCACGCAGTTTCTGCACCGAATGCTGGGTCGGTTTTGACTTTATTTCACCCGCTGAAGCGATGTAGGGTAGCAACGTCAAGTGAATATAGGCGGTATTTTTTTTGCCCAGATCAAAGCGTAGCTGACGAATCGCTTCCAGAAACGGCTGTGATTCAATATCACCCACGGTTCCACCAATCTCGACCAGAGCGATGTCTACATCATCGGACCTGAGTGACAAAATGGCATTTTTAATTGCATCAGTGATATGCGGAATGACCTGCACCGTTGCACCCAGATAATCACCCCGCCGTTCGCGCCGGATCACCGACTCATAAATGCGGCCAGTGGTGAAATTGGAGCGTTTTGACATCGTGGCATGCGTAAAACGCTCATAATGACCCAGATCAAGATCGGTTTCAGCCCCATCATCGGTGACAAACACCTCTCCATGCTGGAACGGACTCATGGTACCGGGATCAACATTGATATAGGGATCGAGTTTCTGCATCGTGACATGAAGGCCACGGGCTTCAAACAGTGCGGCAAGACTGGCCGCGGCAATGCCCTTACCGAGCGAAGAGACGACTCCGCCGGTAACAAAAACGAAACGTGTTTGCTTACTCATAGACGGGCCGGGAAGTTAACAGAAGGCCAACGTATATGCCACCCACATCTAATGTAAATGCACAGGGAATTTTCACCACAGATAAATACAGTGGCAAGAGAAGATAGCTTAAGAAGGAAAGCAGGATATTTTGGCCGATTCCCCGCCGCGCATACGGATAACAGATGAGGGATTTATTGCGGGCAAAGGAACAAGTGAGGGTGCGACAGCATTTATGAATAGTCCAAGCTAAGTCCCACAGTTGCTGCTAACGCTTGAATCTGGGGCTTTCAATGGCCAGAAGTTCAATGTCATAGATCAGTGCCACATTGGGTTCAATCTTCTTGCCGGAACCGCGTTCACCGTAAGCCAGTTCAGGGGGAATAAAGAAACGATAGCGGCTCCCCACCGTCATCAATTTGAATGCCTCGCCGAGACCGCGAATTACATTATCCACGGGCAACACAACCGATCTTCCCCTTTTATACGTGCTGTAGAACTCACTTCCATCCATCAACCGTCCACTGTATTGCACACGCACAATACCGGAAGACCCGGGATGCATGCCGTATCCCTTACGTAATACAAGGTATTGCAGACCGCTTGATGTCCTGGCAACCCCTTTTCCGTTCCTGTTCTCCGTCAGAAACTTTCTCGCCTGCGCCAGATTCTTTTCCGCCAGCAATTGACGTTTCTTCTTATAGAAACGATCCCTGAATTTCTTCGCCTTCTTTGGCGAAAGCAACAGCTTCTTTCCCTCCACACTGTCCCTGAAACCCAGCATAAAGTGCTCCACATCAATCTTCATATGACCCTGTTTCAGCGAATCGGCAACTTGCATGCCAAATGCATAACTCAACTTCTCCGTTGAATTCTTCAGCATGATTTCAGGCGCTTTTCTTTTTCCGGCATGACCGACGGCATGGTTATGACTCGCCGGCTGTTTCAGCTTATCACCACCGGCGCCGGCATCCATCGGCATACTCAATGGCAACAATCCCACCCATAAAAAAATTACCCGTTTCATCGTTCTCATCTCCTTGAACTGCCGGTCACTGCTCATCGTTTCACACGGAGACACGGAAGCACAGAGGGCAACCACAATAAGTTTTCTCCGCGTTCTCCGTGTCTCCGTGTGATATAAAGTTTACAAGAACAATCTTATCCTACCCACTTGCGGGCATTACGGAACATGCGCAGCCACGGGCCATCCTCACCCCATTCAGTCGGGTGCCACGAGTGCTGCACCGTGCGGAACAATCGCTCCGGATGCGGCATCATAATGGTGAATCTGCCATCAGGCGTGGTAAAGCCGGTTAATCCATCGGGTGATCCATTCGGATTATAGGGGTAGGTCGTTGCAGGTTTTCCATCTGGCCCAAGATAGCACAGGGATGCCAGTGCAAATGCCTGTTGCTCGCTTGAGTCAAATTCGGCTTTACCCTCACCATGCGCCACGATCAGCGGCAATCTGGATCCGGCCATGCCCTCCATGAATATCGAAGGCGAATCCATCACCTCCACCATCAACAATCGGGCTTCAAACTGCTCGGAACGATTGCGCACAAACCGCGGCCAGTGCTGTGCTCCCGGAATCAGAGATTTCAGGTTTGCCATCATCTGACAACCATTGCATACACCCAGTGCAAATGTGTCAGAACGGTGGAGAAATGCAGTAAATTCGTCCCGAGCCCGGTGATTGAACATTACAGTACTGGCCCAACCACGACCCGCCCCCAGGACATCGCCAAAGGAGAATCCGCCACAGGCTGCAAGCCCCTGAACATCCGCCAGAGAAACATGCCCATCAATAATATCAGACATATGCACATCCATGCATGCAAAACCCGCACGATCAAAGGCCGCTGCCATTTCCACCTGGCCATTCACGCCCTGCTCGCGCAGTACGGCAATACGCGGCCTGGCGGTATGCACAAATGGGGCTGAAATATCCTCGCCGGGATCAAACGTGAGTTCAGCGTACAACCCTCCATCCCCGTCATTGCCAATAGCCCTGAATTCCTCCATGGCGCACTCGGGGTTGTCGCGCAGGCTGGCCATCCGGCAGCTGACTTCTCCCCATACCTGCTGTAATCGAGTGACTTTTTCATCCATCAGAACACCTTCGCGACCATGAATGAACAGAATTCCATCGTTACGCGGATGCCCGATGATGTGTGAAACATGCGCCAGACCAAATTCGAAAAGGTGCGATAACACAGTTTCACGTTCTGCTCTGCGTATCTGAATCACCGCGCCCAATTCCTCGGCAAAGAGTATGGCCAGATCATCCTGCCCTAATGCATTCAGATGCACCGTCATACCGGCGCGTCCGGCAAAGGCCATTTCGCATAGCGTAGCAAACAGTCCGCCACCGGACCGATCATGGTAAGCAAGCAACAGGCCTTCGCGGTTCAGAAATTGAACAGCACTGAAAAATGTTTTTAACAAGGCTGGATGATCCACATCGGGAGTTTCATCACCGCTCGCACCATAAACCTGCGCCAGCGCCGATCCTCCGAGCCGGTGTTTTCCGGAACCCAGATCAATCAGAATCAGGTCGGTATCACCCTGACCCATGTGTAATTCCGGCGTCAGCGTTTTATGGGCATCACAAACCGGCGCAAAAGCAGATATATTGAGCGACAAGGGTGCAATCATTTCATGCTGCTTTCCGGCCTGATCCCACACCGTCTTCATGGATAGTGAGTCCTTACCTACCGGAATGGATATCCCCAGTTCCGGACACAATTCCATGCCGATAGCCTTCACCGTTGCATACAGTTTTGCATCTTCACCCGGATGCCCGCAGGCTGCCATCCAGTTGGCCGATAATTTTACATCGGAAAGATGTTCAATACGGGCTGCGGCAATATTGGTGATCGCTTCCCCCACCGCCATGCGCCCGGAAGCCGGTCCATTCAGTATGGCAACCGGCGTACACTCTCCCATAGCCATGGCCTCACCTGTATAACCTTCATAATCAGTCAACGTTACGCCACAATCTGCCACTGGCACCTGCCACGGGCCCACCATTTGATCACGGGCAACCAGACCACTGACGGAACGGTCGCCAATGGTGATAAGAAATCCCTTGCCGGCAACCGCAGGCAACTGTAATACACGCTTTACCGCTTCACGCGGATCAATGGCATCCCGGCCCAGCGGAATGCCGGTTAAATCAACATGTTCGGCTATACGCATCATTTTTGGCGGTTTGCCAAGCAATACATCCAGCGAAAGGTTAACGGGTTGATTGCTGAATTCCGGATCGTTCACCACAAGATCCCGTTTCTCCGTCACCTCACCCAGAACAGCAAACGGGCAGCGCTCACGCTCGCATACATTCCGGAACGAAGATAACGATTCCCTGTCAATGGCCAGTACATAACGCTCCTGAGCCTCATTGCACCAGATTTGCATCGGGCTCATACCCGGTTCTATGTTGTGTATGGCCCGCAAATCGATCCAGCCACCCTGATGTGCATCGTTAATCAGTTCCGGTACAGCGTTTGATAAACCACCGGCACCTATATCATGGATAAACAGAATCGGGTTTTTTGCACCCATTTGCCAGCAACGATCCAGCACCTCCTGGCAACGGCGCTCCATCTCAGGGTTGCCGCGCTGCACTGAGTCAAAATCAAGCGATTCTACATTGCTGCCGGCATCCATGCTGGATGCCGCGCCGCCTCCCAAACCGATCAGCATAGCTGGTCCGCCTAGCTGGATCACCAGAGAACTCTCGGGAACCTCCCGTTTATGGATGTGGCGCGCATCAATATTGCCTACCCCTCCGGCAAGCATGACGGGTTTATGATAGCCGTACAGAACTTCCCCCACCGTTTGCTCAAATGTACGGAAATAACCGCAGATATTGGGGCGGCCGAACTCGTTGTTGAAAGCCGCGGCACCAATCGGGCCTTCGATCATAATATCCAGTGCTGATGTAATACGCCCCGGCCTGCCGAAATCCTTCTCCCATGGTTGTTCGAAACCCGGAATACGCAGATTGGAAACTGCGAACCCACATAATCCCGCCTTGGGTTTGCCGCCAATGCCGGTCGCGCCCTCATCCCGTATCTCACCGCCGGAGCCTGTAGCTGCGCCGGGAAACGGTGAAATAGCAGTAGGATGATTATGCGTTTCCACCTTCATCAGAATATGGGCCTTGTCCTCATGCACTGTATAAAAACCGTCCGTGCCCGGATAGAAGCGCTGTGCCATACTGCCCTCAATCACCGAGGAATTATCACTGTAGGCCACCAGCGTTCCGTCCGGATGGCTTTCGTGCGTATGGCGAATCATGGAAAACAGTGATCGTTCCTGCGCCTGACCATCCACTACCCAGCCGGCATTGAATATCTTGTGCCGACAGTGTTCCGAATTGGCCTGTGCGAACATCATCAGTTCGGCATCCGTCGGGTTGCGTTCCATCTGTTTGAAATTTTCCAGCAGATAGTCAACTTCATCTTCTGCCAGCGCCAGCCCCATCTCATGGTTGGCTTCTTCCAGTGCTTCGCGCCCGCCGGAAAGAATATCAACCATCGCTAAAGGCCGCGGTTGGTGATGGATAAACAGCTGCGCAAGATCACGCACATCGGACATCACCGTTTCTGTCATGCGGTCATGCAATAGCGAGGCCACCACCGCATGCTGATCGTGCCGAATGCCGGTAATGCGATAGGCAATACCACGCTCAAGCCGGTGAATCAGCTCAGATAGTCCGCACAAGCCAATAATATCGGTCGCCCGGGACGACCATGGACTCACCGTGCCGATACGCGGCACAACCAGAAACAGATCATCGACCGCATGTTCTGTAAACAGATTGGGCGCATGACCCAGAATTTTGGCCAGATTCTCGATTCCTGATTGTGTCCACGCTTCGCTGGCTTCTGCAATATGAATGTAATGTGCGCTGATGCTACGGGGTGTCATGCCCTGCCGGTGCATGGCGTCAACAAGCTTGTCCCGGCGAAAATCTGACAGTGCATCAGGTCCTTTCAGGGTAAGAATGCGGGAGGAAGACGCTTGCGTGCTCATGCTTGCATCCTGACCCTGCAAAGCCGGCACCAAAGATTCACTATGAAATTCATGAAGAGTAAATCCGGGAATAAAAACGCCATGGTTTTAATGACTGCATGATATTCATGCGCTTCATGGTAAAAAAATCTTGTACGTTTTGCATTAAATTTCATGGATAAAAGGCTAATACATACGCCGGATCAGATCATGCGTGGACACAACCCGGTCAATAAACAGCATGCCGTCCAGGTGATCTACTTCGTGCTGAATCACACGCGCCTCAAAACCGGATACTCCGATTTCATGTACCAAACCCTCCGCGTCCTGATACTTCAGGCGGATACATCTGGCGCGTGGCACCATACCTACCCAGTCGGGCACGGAAAGGCAACCTTCCCGCCCCAGAACCTCACTATCTGAATGTTCAGTAATTTCAGGATTTACAAGATAAAGCAACCCATGATTATGACATGCATGCTTCGCTACAGTGCAATCAATGACTGCCATACGCCAGGGCTTCCCCAATTGAGGTGCGGCAATGCCGACACCGCCGGGCCCGGAACGCATGGCGCTTTCCAGTTCTGCAAATCGTTCAAGCAGCACTTGTCCAAACGTTTTGACAGGCCGCGATATTTTCCTCAGCCGTGCATCAGGTAAAGTGATAATGGCGTGGTGAATCATAAATAATGCAGGCTGGATTCCGGACCCTTAAAGAATTTCTGACTCCACTGGATGAATCTCAATATTAACATGCAAGCGGTCAGCCACTTCAGCCAGTTGCCGGCGCATCGCTTCAACCTGCCTGCCAACAGCAACTTCCAGCGCCATCATGTAAACCGGCTCCCGTTTCTCGCCCTCGGCCAGACGAGTGGAAAGATCAACAACAGAAATTCCCAAGCCGCCGAGACAGGCTGTAACATCATACACGATGCCCGGTTTATCTGCACCGCTGACAGTGACCACATGATCCGGTTCCGGTGGCGTATGGCGTGCCTCCTCATCGGTGACAGGCTGGGACTGTACGATCAGACCTGTCCGCTGCTCCAGATCCGCGAGCGTGGCCTTCAGCTCGCCAAGTGAAGCGCCTTTCGGCAGGGATACGATCAGCATCATGGCAAACCGGCCGCGCAAGGCAGTCATTGAGGAATCCTCAATATTTGCATCCACTTCCAGTAGTGCTTCGGAAACATCGCGGATAATACCGGGCCGGTCATGCCCTGAAATGGATAGTAACACAAAGCTCATGGTTCCCTCCCGAAAATCAATTCCAAAGCAGCCATGTTAGCTGTAGATGCGGGCGTACGGCAACATTTACGAATAGTACAGCTTAGAGTCTTCGATCAACGGCATTACACGCTAAAAGAAACTCCGCAACCGCATTCGCCTTTTTTATTCGGATTGATGAATACAAAACCCGACGACAAGGCATCCTGCTGAAAATCTACTGTTAGTCCCGCCAATGCTTTGTCATAAGAATCCATATCCACATATAGCGTAAAACCGTCAAATAGCAGTACAAGATCATCGGGGTTCGGCGCATCGGAAAAATTCACTACATACTCCAGTCCGGAGCACCCGGCCTCCTTTACAGCCAGACGAATCCCGGTGCCCCCCTGTTGCAGGCTCTGCTCGCGCATCCGGTTCATGGCTGCATCTGTCAGATGAATATCCGGTTTAATGATGCGCTTATCCTGCATCACATGCCTCCTGCCATGGAAATCAGCCGTTCACGGATACGAACCAGCTCATAAACCAGTGCAGTTGCATCATCCACTGTATTATCAGGACCAAAACTGACCCGGATACTGCTGCGCGCCTGTACATCATCAGCGCCCATGGCCAGCAATACATGCGATGGCTCACGTTTTCCCGATGAGCAGGCCGACCCTGAAGCAACGGCAAATCCTGCCAAATCCAGCTGCATCAGCAACGTCTCGCCTTCCATGCCAGGCACGCAGAACATACTGGTGTTCGGTGTACGCAACACATGTTCGGAAAATACCTGCACATTTGGCACACATTCATGCAGTTTATACTCAAATTCATCCCGTACCGGCTTTAATTTCTCAAAATGAATCTTTCCCAGCGCTGCCGCAAATCCTGCAATACCGGGTACATTCTCCGTACCCGAACGCCGCTTGCGTTCCTGGCCCCCGCCAGGCGCCAGTTCATTGATTTTAAGACCCCGGCGCACCATCAACGCCCCAACGCCTTTCGGCCCGCCGATCTTGTGCGCGGAGAGTGAAACAAAGTCAGCATTCCATTCGCGCACACGCACAGGTATTTTACCCAAAGCCTGCACGGCATCCACCAGAAAGGCCGTATTTCTCTCCCGGCAAATGGCGCCCACTTCCGCCACCTTCTGAATTGCGCCTGTTTCATTGTTGGCGGCCATCAGCGCCACCAATCGGGTATTTTCACTCATGTGTTTTGCCACATCTTCCGGGCATACCACGCCATATTTATCCGGGCGCAGGCGTATTACCTCCCAGCCTGCAATTTCCAGGCACTCAAGTGGCCGCAATATAGAAGGATGCTCGATAGCCGATGTAACCACCCGGCCAGGCTCATGCGCTGAACACCAACCATGAATGGCCAGATTATTGGCTTCGGTACCACCGGAGGTAAACACGATTGATCCGCTTTCCGCGCCGATAAATTCGGCGAGTTCCTCGCGTGCGTCATCCAGAGTCTGCCGGGCAGCACGTCCGGCCCAATGCAGACTGGAAGGATTCCCGAAAGCGTGTGCGGCAACATTCTGCATCGCCGCAAGCACTGAATTCAGCGGCGGACAGGTCGCGTTATGATCAAGATACCGCCGTAATACGCTCATGCATCATGACTGTCTGTTCCAGAGTTACATCCGATTGATACTGTGTTACGGGCGCAAGTTCTACCGTTTCCAGTTGTACACGTTTCTCACACACATCCGCCAGGGTCACGACATCCAGAAAACGGTAGATATGCTGGCCCAGGGCATTCCATAATTCATGCGTATCGCAACGATGGCCACGGTGACAACCGCGCAATGCATTGACACAGCGTGTAGCCTGAATCTGTTCGTCCACGGCACGAATGGTATCAGCCACGGAAATTTCTGCCGGTTTCCTGTTCAGTAGATAGCCCCCGCCGGGACCACGTACGCTTTTGACCAGACCGCCTTCACGCAAACGGCGGAAAAGCTGCTCCAGGTATGACAGTGATATGAACTGGCGCTCAGAAATCGCTGCCAGATTAACCGGGCCTTCATGCTGATGTTTGGTAAGATCCACCATAGCCGACACAGCATACCGGCCCTTGCTTGTTAAACGCATCTACACCTCCTTTACAATTCCCAGGATTGATTATTTCAGAATAATACCTGAGTAATGAAAGGGGGTATTCTATATACCCGACTATTTTAGTCAACTATAGAAAAATGAAGCTTTGCGCCACTATTCCTGAACAGGTTAGAATATTCACAACTCAACATAGCCGGCCCAAAAAAAGACTGAACCGCAAAGGACAAGGTGAAATATCTTGTGTATTTTGCATCAGATTTTACGGACAACAGGCTAAATACCCCCGCCGCCAAGAAAACGATCCAGGTCTGAATGTTCCTTTTTCATATCCTTTTCAACATCCTGCATGCGACCTTTTTTTTTCTTTGCTTCGGGGTGTATAGCATCAATACGATCGTTGATGTCATCAAGCATTTTCAAGACATGCCGAAGCGCTTCCGCCACGGGGTTCGGCATAAGATGATGGTCCAGATTGATTTTTCCACCTTCGATGACTGTTTCGGTCGTACCAACGACCATGCCGGGGATCCCAATCACCGTGGAATGCGCGGGGACATCCTGTAATACTACTGAATTGGCCCCGATCCGGGTCTGCTCGCCAATGGTAATTGCACCCAGAATCTTGGCGCCCGCGCCGACGATCACACCATCTTCAAGTGTGGGATGGCGTTTCTCCTTCTGCCACGTGGTGCCGCCCAGCGTCACGCCGTGATATAACGTCACGTCATCACCGATTTCAGTCGTTTCACCAATAACCACACCCATGCCATGATCAATAAAGAAGCGGCGTCCGATGGTTGCGCCCGGATGAATTTCGATACCGGTTAACCAGCGGGCCAGATGCGAAACAAGCCTGCCTGCCAATTTCATCCTGTGCGTCCACAACCCGTGGGCCATGCGAAACATCCAGATCGCATGCAGACCGGGATAAGCTGTCACCACCTCCAGTGTTGAACGCGCGGCAGGATCGCGATCAAAGGCGCTGGCAATATCCTCTTTCAGATGCTTCCAAAACTTTATCAACATGGCAGCGGCACTGTAGCGATGCGGGCCTAAGCCTGCAAATCCGGCAGCAACTGCAAAGCCTTATCGGGCCCACTGAAGCTCCATAAGGCCGATGCTTCAAGGTGGGACAGCGCCCATACCTGAAGCACATCAAGCTCAACCCCCTGCACATCCTCTACCCATTGATTTTGGGGCCGAATGCCTGTTTCATCAAGACGCGTTCCCAGATGCAACATATTGATATCCGTGGAATCCATACCCATACGCAGGGAAACCTCCAGCTGCCGTTTGGCCCGCGCCAACACCTGTGGATTCAGCATGTTACAAAATGATTCTGTCACATCCCGGATCACCCCGGTGCATTCCGCCAGCCGGTCGGGATCGGTACTGGCACTGATAGTCCATGTTCCCGTATCACTCAGGCTGGAGAGATGAGAACCAATGCCATAAGCAAGACCACGCTTTTCACGCACTTCACGGAACAATTGTGAACTCATACCACCTCCCAGAATCTGGTTGGCCAGCCATGCAACGGGGCGCTCCTCCGACACCGATGCAATACCGGGGAATGTACATACGATATGTGCCTGCTCATCGGTGCGCACCAGTTTCTGCACACCTGTTCCCATACGTGCCGCCTCACGTTCCACGGGCACACTGGCCCGCGGCCAGCGCCAGTCACCCAGATATTCCAGTAATGATTCATGGTCTACATTGCCCGCGGCAGCAATCAGCATGCGTGGCGGCCGATACCGGCTCTCAAGGAAAGCGGCAAGTTCACCTCGACTGAGAGAAGATAACGCTGAACGGTTGCCCAGAATCGGATGCCCCAGCGCCTGCCGGGGAAATAACGCCTCCACATGCCGGTCAAACACCCAATCCTCCGGCACATCCTCCGCCATGGACATTTCAGAGAAAATCACGTCGCGTTCACGTTGCCATTCATCTTCCGGAAGTGTTGGCGTCAGCACCATGGAGCACAGGACAGACAGTGCTTTTTGCCAGTCCTCATGCAATACCCGCATATGGAAACAGGTGCGTTCACGAGCGGTAAATGCATTGGCTGTCCCACCCAGCACATCCAGCAACTCACTTAACTCATGGACATTATGCTCGCGCGTACCCTTGAACAGCATATGCTCCAGTGCGTGGGCAATACCCGCCTGTTCATCGTTTTCATCACGACTGCCAACATCCAGAAAAATTCCGGCTGACACCGTCTGCGCATCCGGCATGGCATGGGTTATCAGCAAGGGTCCATTGTCAATTTGCGTTTCACAGATAGGCGATGTACTCATTCATTAACTCCTAACC
>CAZJRL010000005.1:0-30061 GCA_964548425.1 uncultured Zetaproteobacteria bacterium
GCCCTTCGCCTACAGGTTTCCGCAATATTTCCGGCATGCCAAAAGGAACAGGCTCAGCGTTCCGCACCGATGCGGCGACCGTGGTCAGACAATCGCTACGGACACTGGATCACGGAGGTGGTTACTGTGTTCCCGGTATTCGTCACAAACTGTTGTTTTTGGTGCAGAAATTAATGCCTCGCCGTATTGCCCTTCCACTGGTAGAGCGCCAGTTGCGGCATTAACCCATATTTTTCACGAGAACTGACCTGATCCGATTAAGAATCCAGTCATATCATGTGCTTACGTTATTTGCTGCGTGTTTTCCCGGATGACGGTGTGTCATTTGCGGCATCTGGCTTGTCCATGCGCGCCGGATACGCAGATTTGCGCGGATAGCATAAAGACTCATGAGTGGTATGGCTTGCATTTATCAGTGTAAATCTGCGTTCATCAGTGTCCGAAACAGCTTTTATCATCATGCCCCAGCAACCCTACGAACCCGCGATTAGGCCAGCGCCTTGAGCAACCCCGCGGCCTTATGCTCTGTTTCCATCAATTCAAAGGCAGGATCCGAATCAGCAACAATGCCTGCACCGGCAGCCCAGCAAAGCGTTTCATCCGCATGCCAGAAGCTGCGAATCAGGATATTCATATCGGCTGAACCGTCCCATGCCACATAACCGATACCTCCCGTATAGGGTCCCCGCGCCTGGCCCTCCAGTTCGTGAATAACCTCCATACAACGCACCTTGGGGCAACCGGTAATGGTTCCCCCGGGGAACATTGCCCGGAACACGTCCACAAAACCTTTCCCCCCAGCCAGTCTTCCCCGCACATTGGACACAATATGCTGGACGGTTGCATACCGCTCCACGGTCATGCGTTCATTCACCTCAACACTTCCCGGCCTGCATACACGTCCCAGATCGTTGCGCTCAAGATCCACGAGCATGATATGTTCGGCGCATTCCTTGTCCGAAAGGAGCATTTCCTTGCACAGGGCGGCATCCTGTTCATCTTTTCCGCGTTTTCGCGTACCGGCAATAGGTCGGGTATCCACGCGTCTATCGGCGGAAATGCGAAACAAACGCTCTGGTGAAGCCGAAAGGACATGTAACAGGCCCCGGTCTGATTTAATACGGGCAAAACAGGAAAAAGGGGCCGGATTAACCCGGCGCAGACAATCGTAAAGCGCCGGTAAATATTCATGGCCGAACGACATCGTCCAGAATCGCGCAATATTAGCCTGAAATACATCCCCGGCAGCAATATATGCCTTCACCTGTTTCACTGCTGTCTGGTACGCCTCAACGGATGTGGCTGTCATTTTATCTACAGGAAGATTTCTGGAAATATTCTCCAGTCGTGATGTCTGACCCAGCATGGTTTCCAGTGCATCCAGCTGGCTCTGACTGGTCGCGGCAAGATGTACGGTTTTGGTATCAGCTTCAAAACATAGGGATGTATCGGGATACAACGTCCACAATACCGTACTGGGCGGTGAAGATTCAGGGGCAGGCAAATCCTCGATGAAATTCCCGGCCTCATAGGCTGCATAAATCAGGCAACGAATCGTCGGAGAATCACCGGCATTTTTCCACAATCGTTGTGTCCAGCCGTCAAAAAAATTATTTACACCACTGGATTGAACCGTATCCAGTGAATATTGGATGCCGTTACGGGATGTCAGAAATTGCCGGCCATTCCCGGACGGATCTTCAAGCAGGGCTGAGAAATAGTCAGGGAAACATGAAAAAAGGCCGTAAGCGGAACACTCACGGCCTGGTATGGAAACAGTGCGGAAATACACCTAACCCAACAAAAAAGATGAACCACAAAGACATAAGGTGAATGGCGTAGCCAGAGAAAATGCCCTGGGGCACGAAGGCACAAAGTTCAATCGGCTGGTTTCAAAACCATTTGAACAATGCGTATCACCAATATGCATTGGATGGTCATCCACCATAATTCATCCCGTTTTTAATTGTTATTCTTTGTGCCTTTGTGTCTTAGTGGTGCAAATATTACCTTACGCAAACTTACGGAATGCCACCGAAGCATTGGTGCCGCCAAAGCCAAATGAATTGGAAATTGCAACATCAATGTCGGCTTCGCGCGCTTCGTTCGGAACGTAATCCAGATCACAACCTTCACCCGGCTCATCCAGATTGATCGTCGGAGGAACGATACCATAATGAATGGCAAGCACTGTGAATCCCGCTTCAACACCTCCCGCGGCGCCGAGCAAATGTCCGGTCATGGATTTGGTGGATGAAACCATCAGTTTCCTCGCATAATCTCCAAATACCGATTTAATCCCTTCTGTTTCCGCCAGGTCACCGGCTGGAGTGGAGGTGCCATGGGCATTGATGTAATCCACATCTTCCGGATTCAGCCCCGCACCGTTCAGCATTTGCTTCATGCATCGGGCGCCGCCTTCGCCACCCGGCGCCGGAGCCGTAATATGATAGGCATCGCCGGACATACCATAACCCACGACCTCAGCAAGAATATTCGCACCACGCGCTTTGGCTGAATCCAGAGATTCCAGCAACAGCACGCCCGCACCTTCACCCATAATAAAACCGTCACGATCCTTATCCCACGGACGTGATGCTTTTTCCGGTTCATCATTGCGTGTTGAAAGCGCCCGGGAGGCAGCAAAACCACCTACGCCAAGTTCACAGATGCAGGCCTCCGAACCACCGGCAATCATGGCATCTGCTTCTCCTCTGACAATCATTTCAAAAGCATCGCCAATCGCATGCGTACCCGTGGCGCAGGCTGTCACTGTAGCCAGATTCGGCCCTTTGGCGCCGCTCAACATGGAAACCCATCCCGATGTCATATTAATAATGGTCTGGGCGATAAAGAAAGGAGAAATCTTGCGCGCGCCCCCTGCCTCGTAAGCACGCATGGTCTTTTCAATATTCGGAAGACCCCCGATTCCTGCTCCAATGATGACGCCCACACGATTCGCATTGGCTTCGTTGATTTCAAGACCGGAGTGCTCAAGAGCCATATGAGCCGCGGCAACGCCATACTGGATAAAGGTATCCATTTTGCGTGCATCCTTGCGGTTAACATACTGGCTTACGTCAAAATCAGGAACTTCACCGGCAATCGTGCATGCCATACCTGTCGCCTCAGCATCAAACCGGGTAATACGATGAATACCCGGCTTGCCGGCAATCAGATTATTCCATGTAATTTCCATACTGGCACCAAGCGGAGTAACCAGCCCGATACCAGTGACGACAACGCGTCGTGACATAAAAATTTACTCAGCTTTGGCAGCAATATAATCGATGGCGTTTTGTACGCTCTGAATCTTCTCAGCGTCTTCGTCCGGAATTTCGATACCAAACTCTTCTTCAAAAGCCATCACCAACTCCACTGTATCCAGCGAATCGGCACCCAGATCATCCACAAAGGATGAATCGGAGTTGATTTCACTCTCATCAACATTGAGCTGATCGGCAACGATTTTAATGACTTTTGCTTCAATTTCTGCAGACATTTAGTCCTCCCAGATCGGATTTAAGCGGCTTCTATCACAGCATTGCATCTTGCACAAGCCACTTTTGCAAGATGCAGTCGTACCGGCATGCTGTCCGTGCAGGCAACAGCAAACTTACATATACATGCCTCCATTGACATGTAATATCTGACCCGTGATATAGGCAGCATGCTCACTTGCAAGAAAAACCACAGCATGCGCAATATCCTCCGGACTGCCAAGCCTGCCCAGTGGCACCTGTGCCTCCAGGGCATGGCGAGCATCGTCTCCCAGACCAGCCGTCATGTCCGTTGCGATAAAACCGGGAGCAACAGCATTGACCGTAATGCCGCGTGACCCGATTTCACGTGCCAGTGAACGTGTCATGGCATCAACCCCCCCCTTGCTGGCGCAATAATTCAGCTGTCCGGGATTGCCCATGGACGCAACCACGGAAGAAATATTGATGATACGGCCAAACCGTGCTTTCATCATCGGCCTTAGCGCCGCCTGTGAGGCATGAAAGACTGAGGAAAGATTGGTGTCCAGCACCTGTTGCCATTCTTCGGCTTTCATACGCATGGAAATATTATCACGAGTAATCCCCGCATTGTTCACCAGCACATCCAGCCGGCCACAGTCCTTTACAATTCCAGTGATAAAACTCTGTAGCGATTCTCTGTCAGTCACATCAACTGTGGCAGGTCTGACATCAACGCCATGTTGCGCATGAATCTTATCCGCTGCCTGTTGAATCGTATCCTCGCGGGTACCACAAATGGCCAGATGGTATCTGCAACTGGCCAATGCATTGGCAATCGCATACCCGATACCCCGGCTTGCACCGGTCACCACGGCAACGCGTGTATCACCCATCCACATCTCCTTTTACCTGTTCCATGGCGGATACAAGATTCTCGGGCGTATCTGTTGAAAAAACCGTAAAACACCGGTCAATACGGCGTACAATGCCCGACAATACTCTGCCCGGCCCCATTTCCACACCGTGACATACGCCCATATGGCTCATACAACGGATCATTTCCGTCCAGCGAACAGGCGATACCAGTTGCCGAACCAGTGCAGTTTCGATTTCACCCGGCTTCTCAAGAGGGGCGGCCAGTGCATTACTCCAGACGGATATCTTCGGCACCATGATTTTGACATTCCTCAGGCGATCTCTTATTGCATCAGCTGCAGGCTGCATCAACGGTGTGTGTGAAGGTGCGCTCACTTGCAGTGGAAGCGCACGACGTGCACCCGCAGCCTTAGCCCGCTCCATCAAGCGATTGACCGCCGCTGCATGGCCAGCCACCACAATCTGCCCCGGACAGTTGTAATTGGCCGGCCATACTTTTTCAATATCCGTGGAAACTGTACGGCACAGGCTTTCCGCCTGTTCATCATCAAGCCCCAGAATTGCAGCCATACGCCCGTCATCCTCCGGAACAGCATCAGTCATCACCTTGCCGCGAAATGCAACCAGCGAAAGAGCATCGGGGAAAGACAGACTCCCTGCGGCGACCAGTGCTGAATATTCGCCCAGGCTATGCCCTGCTGCATGGCTGGCCTGCATTCCACCCCGTTGCATCCACAAGCGAAACATGGCAGTGGAAGCAGTAAGCAATGCGGGCTGGGTATATTCGGTCCGGTTCAGTTTTCCTTCCGGGTTTTCACGAGTTAATTCAACCATATCATAGCCAAGCACATCCGATGCTTCGATAAACGTGTCGGCAACAATCTGTTCAGTATCAAGAAACTCCGAGAGCATGCCCTGGCTCTGTGAACCCTGGCCAGGGAACAGAAACGCAAGCTTTATACTCAATTTTTGCTCCAGCGCAGAAGATTGGCGCCCCAGACAAAGCCCGCGCCAAAGGCTTCCAGCAGGATAATCTGACCTTTTCTGATCCTGCCACTGCGATAATAGTCATTCAATGCCAAAGGAATGCTGGCCGATGAGGTATTGGCATGCTTGTCTACCGTAATAACAATACGTTCGGTGCTCATTTTCAATTTTTTCGCCGTAGCACGAATAATACGGATATTGGCCTGATGAGGGATCAGCCAGTCCAGTTCAGATGCATCGGTCTGACAGTGTTTCAATACCCGTCCAACCACCTCGCCCAATTTACTGACAGCAATGCGGAACACCTCATTGCCGCGCATCTCGACAGCCGCTACACCAGCTGCATCAATACGCATATCCGGCATGTCAGGACTGGCGCCGGGATGCGGGTGTTTGGCCATCAGCAGTGGTCTGTGCGAACCATCAGCATCCAGAACGGAGCCCATCATACCGCCTTCCTCATCCATACGTTCAAGCACAACGGCACCCGCTCCATCACCAAAAAGAACACAGGTGGAACGATCTTGCCAGTCAAGGATTCGGGACATGGATTCAGCACCAATCAACAACACCCGGCGGAACATACCCGCCTGTATCATGCCTGTAATTTGCGCCAGACCATAAACAAAACCGGAGCACACAGCCTGAATATCCCACGCCGGGAACCCCGCAGCGTCCAGCTTGGACTGCACAATGGCAGCTGTGGAAGGAAAAATCATATCCGGTGTCGTAGTAGACACCACCAGCGCATCAAGATCAGAGGCTTTTATCCCGGCATCACCAAGCGCCTGCCTGGCTGCTTCAACAGCAAGATCCGACGTATGCTGATTTTCACCAATAATGTGCCGTTCCCGTATACCTGTACGCTCTACGATCCATTCATCCGTCGTATCTACGAGTGATTCCAGTTCGGCATTTGTCAGGATGCGCTCCGGAAGATAACCGCCAATACCGGTGATATGCACATGCTGCATCTTCAGGCTTCCGTCCATTCATTCATGGCTTCAACAATCTGCTCCCCAAGTTTTGCATCAACTTCCCGTTGAGCAACCCTCATGGCGCGTGTGAATGCATGCGTACTGGCGCCCCCGTGGCTCTTGACCACAATACCGTTCAGCCCAAGTAATGGCGCACCATTGTATTCGGCAGGATCAATTCTTGATTTAAGACGGCGCATCGCTCTTCTGGCCAGTAGCATACCGGCTTTAGCGCTCAGACTCCCGCTGATCTTGCGGCGTAAGCTGTGCATGATGAAGTGTGCAACTCCCTCCATGGTCTTGAGCGCCACGTTACCGACGAACCCGTCACAAACCACCACATCCACAGTATCAAGAAAGAGATCCGTACCTTCCACATTTCCCACAAAATTCAGGTTCATTTCCTTGAGTTCTGCTGCCGCAACCTTCACAACATCCGTTCCCTTAATGTCTTCGGAACCAATATTGAGCAAACCAACACGTGGTGAATTAATACCTTCCGCTGCCTGCATGTAACAGGAACCCATTACGGCAAATTGCACCAGATGCTCGGATGAGCTATCCACGTTGGCGCCTGCATCCAGCAGTAATGTCTGACCACCGATGGCCGGAATCATGGAAGCAATCGCTGGCCGATCAATGCCAGGAAGTGTTTTCAGAATAAACCTGGATATCGCCATCAATGCGCCTGTATTGCCCGCGCTGACAAATGCATCCCAATGGCCATCACGCACCTGGCGAGCCCCGACATGAATGGATGAGTCTTTCTTGCGCCTCAGCGCCATAGCCGGGGATTCGCACATATCAATTTTTTGGGCTGCCGGAACCATCTCTACCCGGTCAGAAATACGTGCAACATCCAGTGCCGGAATGATAATTTCGGGCTGTCCAACGATACCCAGTTTAATTGGCCCTGATTTTCCGCTACCTTCTTCGCCGGACAGAATTTTCCGGAGCGCTTCGATGACGATCTGCGGGGCATGATCTCCACCGTGACCATCAACAAGGATACGGGACAAGAGCGTCAGGCCTCGTTTGTTGCGATCACCTCGCGACCTTTGTAATGACCGCAATGAGGACAGATATGATGTGGACGCATCATCTCGCCGCAATTCGGACATTCGCTCATCGCAGGTGTCCCCACATGATCGTGTGCACGGCGCATATTACGTTTGGAAGTACTCGTTTTTCTCTTTGGAACTGCCATGTTGCTCTCCTGTTTCTATCCGGCGGAATTTTTAACCGCCCATTTCATATCCTTCAATGCTGCAAACGGGTGATCTTCATTATCAGCTACACATGCGCAAGATGCCTGATTCAGGTCAACGCCGCAACGCGGACACAAGTCCTTGCATTCCGACCTGCACACCAGCCATATCTCCTCACGCAGAAATTATCCCTGCCATTGCCAGCTGGCATATTCTGCAACTAAACCTGCAAGGGAGTAGCCATAACCATCTCCTTACCACCTCTGTTTTTTTTTGCAGAGACAGAGGTTGCGGCATTATGGTGATACGTTTACCCTGGTCAAGGCACAGGAAGTGTAGGATGTTCACCGAATGTCTGACAATCAACTATAATCACAATGGTTTGATGGCGTAAGCCCTTAACTTGTGAATCCGACCTGTTTTAACGACAGCTGGCAACGTCGAAAAAGGAGCCATTGATGCCGTTTTTATGCTTTCTGATACTGCTTCTGGCCGCATTTATGGTGCTGGCTTTTATCCGCGCGTCACTTCCCGTATGGACGGGAACGACTGTATTAATCCTGATGATTATCACAGCCCTGAATGCGCTGTCGACGACCTTTCTTATATTTACATGGTTTGTTTTCCTGCTGATTTTTGTCCCGTTAAATATCCTGCCCCTCCGCCGTCATCTGATCAGCAGGCATGTGCTGCCCTTACTGAAAAAAACTATCCCGCCCATGTCCGATACCGAACAACAGGCGCTGGAAGCCGGAACCACATGGTGGGATGCTGAGCTCTTCTCCGGAAAACCGGACTGGAATGTTCTCCTTGATCAACCCGCACCGGAATTGAGCAGGGAGGAACAGGCTTTTCTTGATGGTCCGGTGGAAGAATTGTGTGGCATGATTGACGACTGGGAAATCAACCACACACTGCATGACCTCCCCCCCGGCGTATGGAAATTTATCAAATCGAAGGGTTTCTTCGGTATGATTATTCCCAAAGCGTTCGGTGGCCTGGAATTTTCCGCCCAGGCGCATTCCGCTGTGGTGATGAAGGTTGCCAGCCGCAGTAGCGCCGCTGCGGTCACCGTGATGGTCCCCAATTCGCTGGGCCCGGGGCAACTGTTGATGAATTACGGCACGGAGGAGCAGAAGGCCCATTACCTGCCACGGCTGGCAAAAGGAAAAGAGGTTCCCTGCTTTGCCCTGACCAGCCCATGGGCCGGCAGTGATGCGGCAGCCATGCGCGACACCGGCATTGTGTGCAAACAAACGTTCAGGGGTAAAAAGAATGTATTGGGTATCCGGCTGAACTGGGAAAAGCGGTATATCACCCTCGCTCCGGTAGCCACTGTACTCGGGCTGGCCTTCAAACTGTTTGACCCGGATCATTTACTGAGTACCGGGGAAGACAGGGGTATCACGCTGGCGCTGATCCCCACCGATACGCCGGGCATGGAGATCGGCAAGCGTCATCTGCCACTGGAACAGGCCTTTCAGAATGGCCCGGTGATCGGGTGCGATGTATTTATCCCGATGGAATGGATTATCGGCGGCGTGGATTATGTCGGCCAGGGCTGGCGCATGCTGATGGAATGCCTGGCTGACGGGCGTTCGATTTCCCTGCCTTCGCTTTCCGCCGGCGCAGGAAAATTATGCGTGCGCGCAACCGGTGCTTATGCCCGTATCCGCCGTCAGTTCAGGACTCCTATCGGCCGTATGGAGGGTGTGGAAGAAGCCCTGGCG
Organism: uncultured Zetaproteobacteria bacterium; assembly: GCA_964548425.1. Classification (GTDB taxonomy): domain Bacteria; phylum Pseudomonadota; class Zetaproteobacteria; order Mariprofundales; family Mariprofundaceae; genus JAUZQZ01. The sequence goes on from CAZJRL010000005.1 coordinate 9,243, forward strand.
CGTATCGCCGGAAACACCTATGCCATTGATGCCACACGCCGGATGACCGCCACTGCCGTAGATCAGGGCGAGAAACCCTCTGTGATCTCGGCCATTGCCAAATATCACTGCACGGAACGCATGCGGCAGATCGTGAACGATGCCATGGACGTATTTGGCGGTACGGCCATCATCATGGGCCCGCTGAATCTGCTGGCACGCACATATCAGGCAATCCCCATCAGTATCACGGTGGAAGGTGCGAATATCCTGACCCGCAGCCTTATTATCTTCGGACAGGGCGTTATTCGTTGCCACCCGTATTTACTGGAGGAAATTCAGGCTGCAAACAATGACAATGAATCTGACGCGTTAAAACAGTTTGATCGCACCCTGTTCGCCCACATCGGCTTTGCTGGCAGTAACAAGGTGCGCAGTCTGCTGTTGGGATTGACTGCCGGCAGGCTGGCGCGTCCCTCGGTCACCGGCCCTGCACGAAGGTATGCCCAACACATTGAACGTCTGAGTGCCAATCTGGCCTTTGTTTCCGACATTACCCTGGCCGTACTGGGTGGCGCATTGAAACGCAGGGAGAAACTATCCGCCCGCCTGGGTGATGTACTGGCCCAGTTATACATTGCCTCGGCAACTGTTAAACACTTTGAAACCGGAGGTCGAATGGAGGAAGATATCCCCTGTCTGCGATGGGCATGCGAAGATGCGCTGTATCGCGCTCAGCAAGGAATGGACGGCTTTCTGGATAATTTTCCGAACCGCTGGACAGGCAGGTTGCTACGCTTCATTGTTTTTCCGCTTGGCAGGCCCTATGCGCCGCCATCAGATGCGCTCGGACACAGCATCGTTACCCCCATTCTTGAACCGGGCGCCACAAGGGATCGCCTGACCAGTGGAATTTATATCACGGATAATCCTGATGATCCGCTGGGACGCATCGAACATGCGTTTACAGCGGTGATTGCCGCCAGCGAGGCGGAGGAGAAACTGCACCGCGCGCAGAAAGCGGGCGTAGTCACCGCCCTTGATGACGAAATCGCCATCACGGAACTGCGCAAGGCCAATCTGATTGATGAAAAAGAAGAAACCCTGTTGCGCGAGGCCGCCAAATCGGTCTGGCAGGCGATTATTGTGGATTCATTCGATCCGGAAGAATTGCAGCCCAATACATTAACAGATGAAAAAATAGCCTGAAAAAACGGGCCGGGTAACCCATTTGCAAGCCATACCACCACATTTTTATGCAGGCTGTAAGCGTAGCATGGCAAGCGGGCCTGCAAGCCTGAAATGCATCGGCTGATGTAACAGAACCTTTAGAAAAACCGGTGTAGTATGACCGCCGCTCAATTCGATGTGGCCGTTCGCAAACCACTGCTGCGGCAGGTTTGTACGGGTTGCCAGCGTGCCCCGCCCTTTCACGACCACACCGGTGCCACCGCCGAGCGTCCACTGCCATAGCTTTTTCGTATCTTTATTACGTATGGATAGAACATAGTCACCCAGCAGGTCAGGCTTGCCAAGAAAACTTGCGGCTGCCTGTTGCCACCGGCAATTTAGCGCACCACTTAATGGATGCCCGCTTACTGCATCCAGGCGAATATCTCCGGTTAGCAGCAGCCTTCCGGCCACCTGCACAGCCTGCTTCCGTTTAGCGAGCGCTGCCAGACTGCTTGCATCAGCTCCGGCTTGCACGCCATTCAGCACAATCACCTGACCATCCTGTAATACCGTGGCTGTTGCCCGAATACCCTGCCATATCAGAGTTACACGTGCGGCCGGTTTTGCCTGCAGCAGGCTCATCCACGCAGGTGCCAGCCGAATACTGTCGAATGATAAAGATGAAGATATGGAACCACCACTGATCCGTACATTGCGCAAATGAACAGTTAAACCTGCTGTCTCCATCTGACGATAGTCCAGCGTCATGCCATAACGCCCGGCAGCAGCTATCATTTGTCCGCGCAGCCACGCTTCCGGCTGCCATCGAAGCGGCAGGAATAGCAGCAGTGCCAGAACAAACAAAATGCATAACTTCCGCCATCCGGTAACCCTGTCCCGCCTGGATAGAGTGGCCGCTGATATCAATTGTGTTCCCGGCTGCTGTGCTGTCACTGAGTACCAATGACTGCCTGGACATGCACCTGTCCGGCAGATGTTCCGGCCTGAATCTTCATGCTGTTTATCGCCAGTTTCGCTTTGGACAGTGCTTCCACAAAGCGTATCATATCTGAATACGGTGCATTCCTGAACCGAAGCATCAAATTCTGTCCATGGGCATTTGGTATATTCTGCGGCCGAATTCGGGTCATGTACTCACGCACCTTGTTTCGGCGGGCAATGCGCTCTACGTCGGCCAGCACATTTATCGGATGTGCGCTCTTGACCCCGCTACCGGCGATCAGGCGTCGTGCGAGATACCCGGCTTCCTCTGCCTGTAATTTTAGAGTCGCAACGCTTTGACGCAGTTCTCTCTGCCGGTCCTGCATGGGTACAATGACCATAAATACCAGCAACATCACCGGCAACAGACAGGATACTGTAATCACCAACCACTGCTCGCGACGGTTCAGCCGCTGATAACGGGGCGCCAGCTCGGTATTCACCCATTGATGCAATGATGCCAGCAGCGGCCCGGCTATGCCCGATATCCGGTCATGTGACTTTATTTGTGAAGATTCCGGTATCATGGCCACTGCATCCTGAAGCTAACCTGCTGATCGCTCAGATCCGTATCCAGCAGTTTTACTTCTATTCCCGTTTGCTTCTGTAATGCCTGACGTATGCTGTTAAGAACCTGCAAACCGGGAGCCTTACCGGACATTTTCACTTGTCCGTTGCCCCATTCCAGTTCACGCATATCCCACGGTATTTTCGCGTACACCCGGTTAATCGCTGCCAACTGCTGCAGCCAGCCTGACCCGGACACTGCCGTATCGCTGCCGTCACCGGCTGCACGCCGTAATTGCGCCAGTGGATCGATCAGCACCGTCTCCCCGGGTAAACCCTGATGGAATGCGTCAATAATCTGTTGTTGATAGACCGATGTCTGCCTGCTCAGGCTATAATTCTGCAAGGCAGTCCCCGTCAGCCAGGTGATCAGCAGCAGGGCAGCCAGTATGATTGTGCGTTTCCACGGTCTCAGCCAGGCAAACCCGGAATCCGCCGCCCAGCGCCCGTGTCGGAAATTCAACGTACTGGCCGTTGCGGGTAACGAAGCCATACGTTCCAGATTGGCGGCATGCCTGCCGGGTAAATCTTCAAGCGGTTTAACCACGCCCTGCCAATCAGACATATTCAATACTTGTAATAACCCGTCATCCAGTAAACCGATCGCACCATATGCTGATCCGGTATCGCCAGCCATGGCTGACAGGGAACGTCTGATCTCTTCAGCCATGCTCTTCGCCTCCCGTTCAAGGCGATTCATTCGACGCATGCCGAGCCAGACCCCGTCCTGCCACAAACCGAAAAAGATCCCGTCCTGATCGGCATCAAATATAGCCACAGGCGTTGCATTGTCCGGCAAAACAGTTGCGGCCACATGTCTGTGCAGACGCACCCATGCATCAACACCGGCGAAGCGCACCTGCTGCCAGGAAGGAGTAACTTCCATGGCCTGCTTCCAGCCCACAGGTATGCCAAACACCATGCCGGAAACATGAACTGAACCCGTATCATGTTCTGCACCAGGTACGATTCGGGCTTTCACAGCATGCCAGGCCAACCACCAGTCATCTGGCTCAATGCCGGCCTGGTCGTCCAGTTCCTGGCCCAGGATGCCATCATCAATCAGGCGGGGATTGGTAAGCGGCAGACAGAATGTCCGTGATAACAATAGTTCAATCGGCAGCAGCAGTTGTTCACAGGCACAAGCTTCCGGTAATGCCGGCAACCATTGTTCATCTACACCGGGCAATCGCATTGTATGACCGGTCCTGTCCAACGCATACCAGTCCCCGCCATTCCAGCTGACCGTCAATCCGTGTTCATTCATGGCTTGTGTGTAATGGACGGGCTCAGACGCTCGCGTGACAGCAGGCTCAGCTTTTTCCCCTGACGTAACAGCATATATTCCTCCTGCAATACAACCCGCCCGAAATGCGCTTCGCTTCGCACCATAAAGACATCACTGGCAACACTCAAGCTCGCCGGATTCACCCCTGCAGCCCATGGCTGGTTGGCAATTGCTGTTGCCACATCCGCATATGGGCGTGAGGATATAAATGCCTCTGCATCCCCCTCAACCATGTCTGGGAAAACAGCCTGCAGCACCACTGTATCAGCAGTGTTGATATTGACAGGTGTTATACCTCCCTGTGGAACAGAGCGAACTACGGCAACCCCGGATAATTTTTTCAGAACACCGGCATCAAACCCCCTGAGCATACTTAATTCGTTCCAGCGCTCCAGGCGTCCATTTTTCACATGGTACGGCTTGTCATAATAGGAAACATCCTCCGCCCCTGCCGCACCCATGGGCCTGTCATCAGCATCCATCCAGTCCGCCAGTACATCCACCAGACCGGCATCCAGATCCAGGCGGGTAAACAGCCTCTGCAAACGTTGATAGACAGGTGTTTTCACCTGTCCCTGATCATCCACCAGATCATTCAGATTCAGATACCGGTTGGCATCCGTGACACGGCCGCTGACCTTACCCTGATCAATGGGAAATGGTGGCGTTTCCTGTGCCCATACCTCATTCAGATCATCTGTCGTACTATCCGTCATGTCCTGTCTGAGCACCCTGATACTCAGGGCCAGCACCGACTGACTGCCCTGCAATGCGCGCATGGCATCCTGCATATTCTCAGCCCGTCTGAGTGAAATCATATCTTCATAAGCGGCTGTGGATGCCCATGCACCGATCAGTGCTACCAGTCCCAGCACGATAATCAGCGCTGCCCCGCGCTCACGCTCGCAGTCCGCATTCAAGTTCATCAATACAATTGGCTCGGCAGCCGCTGAGTCGTTATCATAAATTAACGCCGTACTGCAAAGGTAATTCCCACTCACGACCAGTACCACTTTCCTGTTGCCAGCGAATACGAATACGTAACGCCCGCGGCCAGATAAAAGTCCCCTGCGCCCGCCAGTCTTGCTGCCAACGGCCATCATCGCGCATCGCCTCAACTGAGAATGAAACGGCTTCGCCCATATCCCAGCGCATCGGCTGCACATCATTGCGCGCCCACAATAACCGTGATTCACGTATCAAATGTCCCTGCTCTTCATCAATAAAATAATGCACTTCAGAGATGCCTGCCTGCCCCGTCTCACGCACCCGCAGCCAAAGCTGATCAAATTCGTTATCACCGCGATCATCATTCCGGATAACTACCGGCGCTTTTTGTACAGAAGCTGCGGAAGACAGGGCAGGCTGTTGCTGCAATGGAGCAGGCAGTGCGGCAAGATAAGCCACATCAGCGCGCAGTTTCCGACCTGTCCAGCCGGCTGTCTCCAGTTTATCGCGTACATCGCTGAGTGCCCGAAAACCATTCCCTGCCACGCCCAGCGCCGTATAGCATAATACGGCAATCACGGAAAAAATCGCCAGGGCCATCAGCACCTCGATCAGGGTAAATCCCCGGATATTCCCGCAGGTTCCCCCACAATCGCCTGCAGGCAACGACATCAGCGTACTTCCCGGTACAGAAACAGACCCACTTCCGGTTCCCCCGGCGCACTGACCGCAATATTGCGCCGGACAAAACCGTCCAACATGGTTTTTTCCGTCCAACTGCGCCAGTTCAATGTTATCCCACTCGCCTCGACTGTACCGGACTGTTCCGTACCGGATGTGGATGGCTGCAACGATTGCCTGGCCAGCTCATTACTGGCGACATCCAGTGCCAGCGCATGCATAGCCAGCGTACGTTGAATATTTGCGGATGCACCCAGCCGCCCCATCAGCACCACCAGTGCCACTGCCGCAATAGCCAGCGCCACAATGGCCTCAATCAGGGTGAATCCCTGCTCACCCTTCATCCACTTTGTCCCTTATTGATGCTTATACCACCTGGTCCCGGACGCAGTAACACACTGGCATGTTCGCCACCGCTTCCCTGCCCTGCCAGCACAATACTGGCTGGTCCCGTGATTCCTTGCGGCAACAACAGCAGACGTGCCAACACCGGTTTAGCATCCTTTTTGCTCTTTTTCTCTTGCTCCGCAATGAATGTATTGATTGGCTGAATTCTAACGATACTGATAGTGGAAGGCAGGCTATAAACAGTGTACGGCTTCTCGTCGAGCATCTGCCAGTGCCCTTCATCATCCAGTGACTCAAAACTGTAGCTGTGCGCATACGCGGACCAGCGCACGGGACGCCCCGTCAGTACCGCTTCATCAGCTGCCAAACGCAAAGCCTGCGCCAGACGACGCGCTTCCTGCCCGACCGTCGCACCTGTAGCGGAAAAGAATGAAGGCACAACCATCATGGTCATCACTGAAATAATGACAATAACCAGTGCAATTTCAATCAGGGTGAAACCACCTTCATTACATGCGTTGCAACGCTTGAATAAGCATTTTTTTTTCTGACGCTGCATGATTGTAAGCAAAAACCTTAAACCACGAATGAACACGAAGATACACGAATAAAGGCCAAGTGCGTGCATGCGAGAGATAGCTCTATAGGATATTCGTGTCCATTCGTGTCCACAAGGTGAATCGAGCTTGCGAGAGAGAAAGTGCCCTGGGGCATTCGTGGTTCGCTTTTCATGTTGTCCCGCCTTCGCTGGATTCCATGATTCCCAGATTGTGATCCGCAAAAAAAAGGTGATACACTATTCAGCAGTTTCAAATCAGTGAATGCCCCACTTACTCCCAGTTACCAATGTCGGTATCAAATCCGCTGCCGCCGGACTTCCCGTCCGCACCATAAGAAAGGATATCGAAATCACCATGCACTCCGGGTGCCAGATATACGAAATGATGTCCCCAGGCATCTTTAGGCAGCGCATCCATATAACGCTTGCCGTTCTTCCCTGCCGCTACCAATGCATTCAGGCCATCACTGGAAGACGGGTAGGAGCCATGCTGTAAACGATACAGCTTCAATGCCTGGGCAATATTCTTCATCTGCACCTTTGTTGTTTCCACCTTGGCTTCATCTGCCCGTTCGATAAAACGCGGCGCAATCAGTGCAGCCATCACTCCGATAATCACCAGCACCACCATAATCTCCAGCAACGTAAAACCTGCCTGTGCTGTAGCTCGTCCGTTGTCCCTATCCGTCACGTTCATTCACTACTCCCTGTTGATTGCCCATTCAGCCAGCCTGTATTGCGTGATAATGGATCATACAAACGTCTGACCCCGTTATACGTCAGCCATGGACCTCGCTGTAAATCGTCGGACTCATGGATCAACCGGTCCAGTGCCAGCCATGTCCCTGTGAGTAAACCATATTGACTCACCGCCTGCTGCGCATATAGCGAGCATACCGGATACGAAGGACATGATCGCCCGTCCATCTGACCTATAACATGCTGATAGAAATGGATCATAAATCCATCCGGCCCGCTTGCCGGAAGAGCAAAACCACGCCAGACCAATGACATAAACAGGCTGCAGCCAGCCAGCAGAAAATATAACCGGGCTCCGTTTACCATGGCCTGCCCGGCAATGCCGATGCCTGCCACAAACCCTGCCACCAGAGGCCATAGGCTTCAGCCGTACCCCGCTCGGCCAGTGATATGGCAGAAAACACACTGCCTGACCACAACCACACGGTAATCAAGGCAAAGAATACGGTGACCGGCCCCATACCCCGACGCATCGCCCACAGAGTCAACAGCAACATTGGCATGACCAGCATGGCCGCCACCCCGGCATCATGCCACCGGCCCAGCCATGCATGGCCGGCGCCGGGCAGTAACACACCCAGTACGCCAGGCATTACCGGTGAAACCTGTTTCGGCAGCGGATAGTCATGCAAATAACGCCGTGCAAGTTTTGTTTCCGTCCATATGGCAGCCGGTTTATGTTCCATCTGCGGTGCAACAATAGCCCGATGCTGACGCATCTCCAGCAGGATAACGGCCAGCTGCATGCGTTCGCGCCACAAATTATGCGGTAACTCCGGCAACATTGATACGGCGCCGCTCAGATAACCCACCGCCCCACGTTCATCCCCTGCTGCCGCCATTCCTATTGCCTGTTGCCAGACGGATGCCGGCGATGCCTGTGCCAAAGCACCATAGCTGTAGAGAAACATCGCCAGTGGTATATACATCCAGCGATACATCATCGAACCAGTTCGTTCATTTCCGCAATGGGCAGCAATATGGCCAAAGCCATTGCACCCACCCCCAGCGCCATTAGCAACACCAGCACCGGCTCGGCTATGGTCAGCAATCGTTTCAGGCCACGTGAAACTTCATTTTCAAGATGTTCAGCTATACGTAGCAACATGGTATCCAGCGAACCGCTCTGTTCGCCAACGGCCATTAATTGAATAGCAATATGCGGCACCATACCGCCCGTTTTTAACGCTTCCGATAACAAACCGCCTTCACGCAAATTTTCGCGTGCGGAATTACCCAATGAGCGCAGCGGTAACATCGACCAGTTCTGGTTGGCAATATGAATGGCCGCCAGAGCCGGTACGCCTCCGGTAAGCAACATGCCCAGGGTGCGGGCAAATCGGGCAGTGTCAATCTTGGCCAGCAATTTACCGATACCGGGCAGACTCAGTAGAAGTCCGTCCCGATGCCTGCGCAAAGCCACCTGCCGCATCGCCAATCGGTAAGCCAACACCAATCCGGCCAGAGTCACCACCAGCCAGCCGCCGTAAACACGCAGAAAATCAGATGAAGCAATAACGATTTTTGTCAATACCGGCAAGTTACCACCTGCCCGCTCAAATACCGTCACCACCTGAGGCACCACCACGGCCATCAGGAATAACATCACCACCATACCGAAGGCAAAGATAATCGCCGGATACAGTGTGGCCGATAACAAATCCTGATTCAGTTGCTGGCGATGCTCCAGTAACTCTGCCAGGCGTGCGGCAACAGCCTCCAGTTGACCTGTTTCCTCGCCGGCAGCAATCATATTACATACCACATTATCCATCTGCTGATCACGCAGCGCTTCTGCCAGTGAGCCGCCCTCCAGCACCGATTGCCTGATTGTAACTACGATGCTTTTTGCCTTGTGCTTGTCCATGCCCACGGCAATCGAGGCCAACGATTCTACCAGCGGCATACCGGCGGCGCTCAAGGTTGCCAGTTGCTGCAGAAACAACACCGTATCCGCAGCAGACAGGCGGGATACAGCACGAGCCTCTCCCTGATGATCCCTGCTGCCATGCTGTTCTACCGGTACCAGGCTGCGTACAACCAGCCCCTGTGATTTTAACTGCTGACGACCGGCCCGCTCGGAATTGGCCTCCACCTGACCTTTATGACGCCGCCCGCCGGCATCAATAGCCTCATAAACGAACAGGCTCATACCTCGATCTCCACCATATCTTCCGTACTTACACGCAATACTTCATCGATAGTAGTTACACCGGCAGCCACATGGCGGGCGCCGTCATGGCGCAGTGTCACCATCCGTTCATTTTTAGCCAGACGACGCATGGCCGGTAAGCCCTGCCCATTGTGGATCAGGTTGCGCATGGCATCGGAAATACGCGTCATCTCATAAATGGCCACCCGCCCGATATAGCCGGTACCCATACACTGATCGCAACCTTCTGCCACATAGACCTGTTTAATATTGCTGAAATCGGATGGATTGCTTTCCAGTAACAGCCAATCCTCCCCCGATACCGAACGCGCTACACGGCAATTCGGACATAATCTACGCACCAGGCGCTGGGCCTGAACCATCATGAGTGAAGATGCCACCAGATACGGCTCCAGACCCATGTCCTGTAGCCGCACAATGGCAGACAGGGCATCATTGGTATGCAGGGTGGCAAATACCAGGTGTCCGGTCAGCGATGCCTGAATAGCAATTTCCGCCGTTTCCAGATCCCGGATTTCCCCGATCATCACGATATCCGGATCCTGGCGCAGAATTGAACGCAGCCCGGCTGCAAAGCTGACGCCAATTTTCGGCTGCACCTGCATCTGGCCAACACCTTCAATCTGGTACTCAATCGGATCCTCAATGGTCATGACATTGCGGTTCACACGATCCACTTCCATCAGGGCCGCATACAGGGTCGTACTCTTGCCCGAACCGGTTGGCCCTGTCACCAGTACGATCCCGTGCGGTGAGCGCACGACTTCCCGCATACTCTGTAACTGCTTATCACTCATACCCAGTTGTGTCAGGGTCAGTATCTTCGCTCCGCGATCCAGAAGACGCATCACCACCCGCTCACCATAAGCCGTCGGCAGCAGCGATACGCGCACATCCACTTCACGACCGGCAATTCTGACCCGAAAACGTCCATCCTGCGGATGACGCTTCTCGGCGATATCCAACCCCGCCATCACCTTGATACGACTGGTCAGGGCCGCCTGTACGCCCTTGGGTGGATACACGATGGTATGCAACACACCATCGATGCGGAAACGCACCAGCACATTATTTTCGAATGGCTCGATATGAATGTCACTGGCCCGCTCCTTGAGGGCCTGTGAAATTAACGTGTTGACCAGTCGAATCACCGGCGCATCATCCTCGGATTCAAGCAGGTCACCCACTTCTTCGATTTCGCGACTCAGGTCATCAACACCCATGTCCTCCAGCATTTGCTCGGCAGATGCTGATGCCATATCGAATACCTGATTCAGTCCCATCAGAATGACGTCCCTGGGCGCATACACCGCTTGTACCTCGACGCCGAATATGCGTCTGCAATCATCCAGCAACTCCCACGGCCATGGTCCATCTTCAGCGATAGCAACAGGATTGGGCACACCATCCATAGCCTTTAGCGGCAGAATCGGACCACTGCGCAGTACCGGCAGGGAGAAACGCAATACGCGCTCGCTGGCAACCCGCTCCGGTGAAATACGGGCAAGATGAGGCAAAACAGAGTCAGACTGTGCTGACATCAGGGAGCGGCAGGAGCCACCTGCGGTGTGATATCCGTATCCGGCGCTGAGGGTTTTCCGGCAGGACTCAGTGGATTCATTTCATCCGGAATTTTGGCTTTTTTCTGCGGGAAAAGAATCGTACCCTCGTATTTTTGCGCCTTGTAAACATCATTGACCTGGCGATACTTCTTCTCGGTAATCGACTTGATGTCCTGACGACTACGAATGATGTGCGGTCGCAGGAAAACCATTAGATTGGTTTTCTTGTGACTGGTTTCAGTGAATTTAAACGGCTCCCCGATAATCGGAATTGCACCGATGCACGGTACGCGCTGGATGCTGGTCGAGTTGTCATTGCGCATCAATCCACCCAGCACGACAATACTGCCGTCATTGGCCAGTACCGTAGTTTTGATCGAACGTTTGTTGGTTACGATATCGCTCGTTGTAGCCACATTCTGTGAGCTGGGTTCCACGCTGGAAACCTCCTGAAAGATTTTCAGCCGGATGGTATCACCCTCTGAAATCTGCGGCGTCACCTGTAACGTCAAACCAACATCCTGGCGCTGAATCGTCTGGAAGGGATTGGCCGTACCGCCCTGGGTGACATTTTGCCCGGTCAGAAATGGTACGTTCTGACCAACGATAATCTCAGCCTCTTCATTATCCATGGTCAGAATATTAGGAGTGGATAAAACATTGGCGTCTGTTTTGGTTTCCAGCGCACGCATCAGAGCCCCCAGGTTCAGGAACTCGGTACCGCCAAAGGTTACCGTACCGCTCACCACACCCACTGCCAGACCATTTCCGGGATTTAACGGGTTGGCGGCAACTGTATTGATATTGACACCAGCCTGGTTGGAGAATGATGTACCGCCAATGGCGCGCCGTCCCGGGTTGGTAAAATTACTAATATCACGAAATTCAATACCGAATTGCTGCGCACCGCTGGCGGAGATCTCCAGAATCAACGCTTCGACCAGTACCTGCAAGCGGCGAATATCCAGCTTATCAATAAGTTGGTCCAGGCCCGGACGATCAGCAGCATCAGCAGTAATCAAAAGTGCATTGGTCGCCGGATCAGCCACGACTTTCACATCACCGGAAAACGGCCCCCTGGCCGGAGCAGTGCCCTGTGCGCCCGCATTTCCTGCCTGCGCCTGACCGGAAAGCAGACTGGTAATCACTTTGGAAACGTCTTCAGCATCGGCATTCTTCAGATAACGCACATACAGGCGCATGTTATCCGCCTGTGGTGCGATATCGAGCTTTTCAACCATGCGCACCACCTCACTCAAAAATTGCGGTGCTGCGACTACAATCAACATATTGCCCGGCTGATAGGCCATCGCCTTCACTGCACCCACCGCACCTTTTGACAACCCGCCATAGAGCTTACCCAGTGCTTGTGCCACCTTATCAGCGGAAGCATGCTTGAGCGTAAATACCTTGACGCCCATCGCCTCATTGCGGTCGAGCAGTTTCACAACTGCACGGATGCGTCGAATGTTTGCCGCTGAATCGGTCATTAGCAGCATATTACCGCGTGCGTATACCGCAAGATTGCTGTTCGGGGGAATCAGGGGACGCAGGATAGCCATCAATTGGGAAGCATCGGCATAACGCAGGCGAATCACCTCCGTCACCATCTCATCACCCGCCTTTCCCCTGGTTTCGGAAACAACAGGCAAGGGTTTCTGCTTGCCTTCGGCGCGTGGCACAATTTTGGTCACACTGCCGCTTTGCACCGCGGTATAACCATTCACCTCAAGTACGGAAAGGAAGATGGCATAGGCTTCATCTTCTGACACCGAAGATGGCGAAATAATGGTTACCTTCCCCTTGACACGATTGTCTACAAGAAAATTCTTACCCGAGAAATCGGCTACAAATTCGATAAAGGCACGAATATCCGCGCCCTTGAAGTTCAATGTAAGGCTACGGGCATGTACAACGGGAGCAAGCAACATCAATGTCACCGCCAGCATGCTTAATAAAACTCGCTTCACACCATTCCCCTCATCCTTAGTGAATATCGAAATGTAGCCGCTGCCGGGCACCCGTGCGAGTAATTTCGAGATCAATACTCTGTGCATTCTGCAATGACTTGAAAAGTGCAATCCCCTGCTCCTGCGTCGTTACATCCTGCCCGTTTACCTTGTTAACTACATCACCGTTTTGCAGGCCCGCCTGCGCATACAGCGATCCGGGCACAATATCCTGAAGCAGAAATCCATCCGGCACACCATTCATCTGGTGCGGCACTGCCAGAACCCCGGTCAACAGCTTGGGTAAATTACGCATCTGCGCCTGAATGGCGGTACGGGTGAATTGATGCTGTTCGGGTGCTGCCAGTGTATTGTCTACGGCAGATGTCAACGGCTTCCCCCTGGCCATCAGCACCCGTTCCATACGACCGTGATTACTGACAACAATGGCTCCCGCTTCCACCTGCTTCAATACCAATCCTGGCTGGATATCCCCGCCGAGAAAAATTACTTTCTCCTTGCCACTGCCGACCTTCATCACTGCCGAGGAACGCCTCCCTGCCATCACAGTGCCAAGCAGGCGTACATTCAATTGCGTCGGCGCTGCCGCAACCGGCATGGACACCGGTTTAGATGAAGTCGGACCTGCCACCTGCTCGCCAAACAGAGGCACTGCAATAATAGCAGAAACTTCCGCCACCCTGGTAGAAGATGGATGCACCTGGAACTTCTTCGCGGGCGGAAAGCTGTCACTACCAGTCAGCCACCCGGCCACGATCCATGCGGCAAACAGTACGATCGCCACCTCGACTGCACGCGGCAGCCAGCGGGCGATAAAAATATCGGATGGAAATTTGTACAGGGCAGACATGGGCATATGTTCAATACTACCGCCGAACAATCATAATAACACCTGCAAGCAAATACCCATGCGGGGTCAGGCTTTTATATCTTGACATTCATCAAGCATAAACCGTAGTCGACTTTTAAGCTTCTCATCTTTGTCAGCCCGTTGTTGCAAGCGGCGAACAGAGATGCTCAAGGTTGCAATATCCCGTCCAAATCGCCTTGCCACTTCCGAAAGAGTGAAACTGGCGCTTTCCCTGCCCATCCAGCCAATAACCGCCCGTGCTTCCGAAGGCTTACGCCTTTGACTTTTCATCGCAAGGTCAGCTTCCGTGAGCTCATAGCGTTCAAGTACAACATGAATGCACCCATCCAAACTGATGGACACCCCGCCTTCACCCTGACCTGCAAGAATCATCTCTGCAAAAACATCTTCACCGAGGATGCGCGTATCCTTCTTACCCCGCTTGAAATCCTTTTCATCGGTATTAACACCGTCCGCTATAAAGGACAAATATCGGTAGATAGCTTCACTCATTTGCTCGCCAAAGCGGCCGAGCACCCACCCTGTCGTCAGCCAGGACAACGTCTCCTTGCCAATATAAGCCCTGTGGCTGCTCCACCGCCAGGCCGCCGCATCTTCCACCATACCTGCCCGAACCGGGTTTAAGTGAATATAGCGGATCAATTCCAAAAGGTAGTTGTCCGCATCCACGAGGATGGCCGCATATCGTCCCTGAAACAAATGCCCCGTACGGTGCTGCTTTTTATTAACCCACCGGGTATAGCGAAACGATAGATTCTGCATAATTCGGGATAAGGGAATATCGGCCACCTGTATGGCCAGGTGGATGTGATTGCTCATGCAGCAAAAGGCATGAATCCGGTGCCCAAACCGTTCCACACCTTCTTGCATCAGCAGATAAAGGCGATGGTAGTCCTCATCTGTAAAGAAAATATCCTGACCTGCGTTACCGCGTAGCATCACATGATAAAACCCGCCGGAAAGATGAATGCGAGGTTTGCGTGCCATGCTGAAAACATCATCTACCCGTCAATCAATGTCAAGATGTAAAAGCCTGACCCCGTTCCACACTCAATATCCACCAACGTACGCAGACCAAACAGCGGAACATCCTCAACCACTCGTCTGTACCAGCGATTCAATAAGCCGGGGCCGCCAGAGTTGCCTCCCCGAAAACCGAACCGCTTATCCCGCCTACAATGAATGTGTATGGCCGCTTCACTCATGCTAACAGACTCGATGCATTGGCCGCGATAATCGGCTACCTTTGACGGTATGGTAATGCCCATGATATGTCTCCGAACAATTTGTTGTCGTAAACATATGTTCTACAAGGTATATCTGGGCATTACTACCTACTATTTTACCGTACATAAGCGTTGAAGAGCCGAATCATTCAGCAGAATATAAAATCCGGTTCCAATCAATAAATTCCAAAATCGTCGTTTATTTACTTCTGCTATGTACGTTTGCGCTGGGGCCATCGTTTGCATTGGCGGGGCTACCAGGAGGAGGCAATGGAGAGTTACAATGTTCATTCACATGTAAAAAGATGGGCTACACGATTCAACGCTATGTGAAGAAATCTTCTACTGGCGATTATCTCGGATATTATTATTCGGTGGAAAAGCACCAAGTTCACGAGAATGTAGATACTCAAAGGTGGAACCAGCTAAAAAACTCCACACCTCCTAACCTGTTCCATTATACCATGATGACGAATGTTAAGGTAACGGACGAGATCTGCGACCGTGATGGGCGCCACTTTGCTGGTACTGTTTTCGAGGTTGATTTTCCCAACCCCTTTAACTTCATGGGAAACAACACGAGTTGGACATCTGCGACCACTGGTCAGGGTGCTGGACATGCACCCAGTTGCGACTCAGGGGTTGATAAGGAATATGGTTTAAAAATCGGTCTCACCGGTGTAGGTGGGCCAAGTTTACCTCCATGCGGCCTTGATCACTGTGCACCGTTAACCCTTTCCGGTGGAGGAGGGGGCATGGAAATTGGTGAAGGGGGCATGAATATTCCTTTCGGTTATGCAGCAGGAGATTCCCAAAGACCTTGGATATTTGATTTCCCATATGAAGAGCTGCCTCCGATTCCAGCACCACCCATCCCTCCCATGCCGGAGGGCTTTGATCCATCACTTGGTGGGGGCGGTGGTAATTATAACAGACCCACAGGACAACAGCTTATGCATCAGGCCGCAATGGCTTGGAATCAGTCGGTCGGGGTATCCAAGCAGATCCCAATCAATGAGTTAAGCAAGTTTATCTTCATTGTGGACGACTTCTCTGCTGCTGAGTATGTGCCTGGTGTTCCTCATACCCAAATGTGGGTGATTGAAAAAAGTTTGGTTAGATTCAAACCAAGGGAACCGAAATCATCCGACCTTGTTGGCAAAAAACATCCCCCAATGGAACAAATGCTTGAAGCGTACAATTATGCTCTGGCCGCGTTCAATAAAGCAGTTCCCTACTATTCGATTCAGCCCAAAAGCTCGGCCAGCCGCCCGATCTTTATGCTCATTGAAGATTTTAATAATGGCGGAACTGTTGATCTCGATTCACTGGATCAGGTAAGGGGCACGTCAGCCGTACCAGCTAAGGTCACTTTATACTCGACGAATTTGCAATATTACGCTACCGCTGTTCGCGATAATATTCGTATTGTGCACCCGTTTCCTCCAGTGAGGATACACACAAAACACAACGCGCAAAGGATTCAGCAAGAGAAGAGAGGGGCAATAGGACAGAACCCCCTAGGCAATAACTCGGGTATTCTTCAAATACGGACAAAGGACGGGCGCATCATCGAAAAGAAAAACGCGCCTTCGAAAGGCCGCCCGTCGCACAGGATCCAGAAACGCACGCATAACCGTATATCCGGTAGTGATGTGCTCAATCAGATCGGTGCATTAATAGGTGCATCAACCACTTCAACCCGAGATAAAGGCGCGGGTGTGGGCGGTGGAGTGGTGTTTGGGCGTCACGGCTCTGGAGGTGAGGGAATACCAGATTTTCCATCACCACCAAGAACATCGGGGCAACCATCCGCAGATAGTGGTTCAGGCAGATCAATCATGGGCGGGGCTGTGATCGGTGGAGGGAGATCGTCAGCCACAGGTAAACGATGCCGATGGAGCCCATGGCTCAATCGCGATACGCCCGGAGGGAGTGGGGATTTTGAAACGGTGACTGATTTCCAGAAAGCAGGGAAAATGCCATGCCGAAATCCAGTGAAAATAGACTGTAAAACCACGAGTGGCGTAGCGTGGAATCTAACTGGTCAGGTGTATGAATGCTCTCAAACCCAAGGCGGAATCTGCCGGAATAGTGCCCAAAAAGGGAGGAAATGCAAAGATTATAAGGTACGCTTTTGCTGTGCTACAAGGGGCAGATAAAGCTGAGGTGTATGCGGAGTTGATGCCATGCATGACTTATTGAGTTGTTGGTTGCGTGCTCGATGGCTGCGAGGATGTGATGGCGTAACCGCAAGATATAAAGGCCCGTTACGGTTCGACCCAGTCCCTGTGCCTCAACATCTTGATATTTTTGACTCGATCCCCCACCTACTCGCTACGATAACCTTAAGCCCGACAGACTGTTAGGCCTCAAATAATTAAGCAAGGCGCGGGAGGGATAGATTATAAACTATATTGCAATCCAAGGTTATTCAAAAGCTTGCGATAAGTTTTGGTTTGTACCATGCAGTTGTAAGCTAAATGAAGGGAGGAACCAGCGATGCGCAAAACAAGCCCCCGAATACTTCCAGAATACCTTCTGGAAAAAGGTCCAGAGGAGATAAAAATGAAAACACTAAAGTGGTTGGTTTTATTCGGATGCCTGTTTTATGCAATCCCTGCCCATGCGGATTACCTGAATTTGCAAGTTGGCCCTGTCGTTGGAGGAAAATCTCTCTATGTCTCATGGCAGGGCCATTCGGGGAGGACATTTAAATTAAAGTGGCGAAAAAGGAATTCAGGTTTGCAATGGGGGGGATGGAGTCCGACTCAAGAGCTTACACAGTCCGACGTTCAGGTAAGCAGCAATAATTTTTGGAACACTAATATTAACAATTTGCAATGTAACACTCAATATCAAGTAAAAGTTAAGATGAAAGGAAGGGGTTGGAAATCAAAAACAGTATCTACTTCTGGTTGTGGAACTACTCCATGTCCTAAAGGCGGGTGGTTTGATAGCGCGAATTGCCAGGTAGGTAAAGCTCCTGCTGGAACAACAGCCTTTATATGGGGTGGAAATTACTATTATACCCCCATTTCAGGAAATCAATGCCCTTATCCGGGAAGTTGGTATGATGGTGCAAACTGTTTTGTACAGAAAGTACCTACTGGGGTTGTTCC
This sequence comes from uncultured Zetaproteobacteria bacterium, assembly GCA_964548425.1. Taxonomy (GTDB): domain Bacteria; phylum Pseudomonadota; class Zetaproteobacteria; order Mariprofundales; family Mariprofundaceae; genus JAUZQZ01. The sequence goes on from CAZJRL010000005.1 coordinate 27,471, forward strand.
ATTTATTTATAAAAACCATTGGTACTACAAAGCTTATCCATAGTTGATTGTAGTGGTTTGAAGTTGGTTCGCTGAAATAAAGCGAGAAATAAGGAGGACACGCCTTGAATGGGGGGATTTTATGTGCGGATTAGGGTCAAGTTGTAACTAACCAGGAGATTGTGACCGGGCTTGACAGTTTGACCTGTGGGTTCAGAAAACTGCATTTCCCAGCTTGGTCAGATATGGCTCGCCTACAACAAGCTAGTAATCCTTCACCTGCCCGGCAGGGTTGGGATTGGTCTGGGTCTCTCTCTGCTTCCCTTTACCGTTTATTTGTTCATTGGCCCTAATCTGATTTTTAGTTCACCTTTCCTTTTATTTGCCTTACTTGCTCCCCGGTTGCAAATCCCTTTGCCATTCACATCCACGACCCATACGCCACCGGATTTTTTACACTTGGCCTGGTTTGTCGCTGGGGCACTAATGAGGGTGACATTCTTCCTGTGTGCAACGTGAACTTCACCGGCAAAGGCTGAACCCGGCACAAACGAAATCACCACAACAGCAATCATCATCATTCTTTTCATGGCGCTCCTCCCGTAGCCGCTCTTCACGGCCTGATTCCGTATTTATAGCCCAAGTTTGATCAGGTAACAAACACTCGTTCCGGTTGGAGCAATGAAAAAAGAACCACGACAACGCATTCGCCAAACGTAAACATCGAGAAAACGCACTCGCCGAATCATTTCTCAACCGGCAGCAAGGGAACATTCAGCATCAAGGTGAAGAACAAGGGGAAAAAGCTGGCGAAGGGCATGCTCAAGGTGGTGGATCACATGCCGGGCGGACTTTCTGTGAAAACCGGGGCATTCAGGGCTGGTTCATGGGCGTGTAAAGGCGGCATGGTTTCCAGCAGCGGGCAGGATGTGACTTGCTCCTACAACAGGACGCTTGGCAAGCACGGGCGTGCCACGTTGCGGCTCAATGCCAGAGTAGCTCCAAAAGGCCGATTCCCGGCGGGTGTGCATGTGGTGGAGAACTGCGCCACGGTCTCCATTCAGGGGGCTGCCGGTGTTGTGGCAGCAGGGCCGAAAGCCTGTGACAAGGTCAAAATCAGACACAAGAAGAGCAGAGGCTTATTCGATCTTCCCATCAACATCGGGATTGGCATAGGTGGATTTGGTGGTGGAGGCGGCACTACCGCCCCGGTCAGGAAAACTCCCGGAGCAGTTCGGTAAGGCTTGCCCTGCCCTTTACCTTGATCAGGTAACAATCATGCATTCCGAAGCTGTTCCTGTAGCCAGGCTGAGAAATCCTGCCATGGCATGGCGATGTGGCCGCCGGGCATGGGCGTCTGTTTCCGGCACTGGCAGACAAGAATGCCGGTAGGACAAATATCCTCGCCCAGACTCCGGCATAGCCGAGTCAGCGGCTGGACATGGTTCAGCGTTGGCGTGGCCGTCAGCTTGATTTCCACGGGAAGAATGATACCGCCAGCCGCAATGAGCAGATCGACTTCCATGCCATCTCGCGTGCGCCAGTAATAGACTTCCGGCTTTTTCCCCGCATGAGTAAATGCCTTGATCGCCTCGCTAACGATTAAACCCTCAAACAGGGCGCCGCCCATGGCGCCGGCAAGCGCGGCATCGCCACCGGGCTGACGGGTCAGCGCGCATGCAAGCGCGGCATCAAGAAAATACAGCTTGGGCGCTTTAACCAGCCGCTTCCCGTAATTCCTGAACCAGGGAGGAACCAGCCGTACCGTATAGGCGGCCTCAAGCACGCCAATCCATGATTTGATGGTCGGCTGGGAGACGCCCGCCGCCCTGGCCAAGGCAGCGGCTTGCAGCGTTTGCCCATGACCCGCCGCGCACAGGTTAATGAACATTTCAAACTGGCGCAGATCATGCACATTGACCAATTGGCGCACATCGCGTTCCAGGTAGGTCTGAATGTAACTGCTCATCCACAGGCGCAAGCGATCTCTGTGCAGGGCGGGAACAGGATAGCCTCCCTGCCAGATAACATCCGCAAGCGGCCTCGACGGAAGTTCGGTCAGTGAAAAGGGGAGGAGTTCCATAATGGCAATGCGTCCCGCCAGCGACTCACTAACCTGATGCATGAGGCGGAATTGCTGCGAGCCTGTCAGCAACCATTTTCCATAGGCTTCGGGACTGCGGTCAATACGTATTTTGATATAGGGCAACAGCTCGGGAGCATACTGTATTTCATCCAGTATAACCGGATGACCCTGAAACTGATCAAGAAACCCGTTTGGATCACTTAAAGCAAAGTCCCGGCTCATGGGATCATCAAAGCTGACGTATACACAAGCGCTTCCCATGACATGTTGAAGAAAGGTTGTTTTACCTGACTGACGCGGCCCTGTGATCAGAACTGCCGGAAAGGATAACAAGGCTTGACGGAATACGTCATTCAATGCTCTTGAAATATACATGCTACAATATTAAAATATAATTTTAGTATTGTCAAAGACTATGCTGCGACGTTCAACCTCAAAAAACGTCGTTTGCCCAGCTTGATCAAATAAGGGCCGCCCGGTTGAAGCTGTAAATCCTTATCTTCCACCTTTTCACCATTAATGGATA
>CAZJRL010000006.1:0-27539 GCA_964548425.1 uncultured Zetaproteobacteria bacterium
ATTTAATAAATGCCCCCGGCATCGCACCTTCACTGTGCACCACCTGCATGCCACGCCCACCACCGCCGGCGGATGCCTTGACGATAACAGGGAACCCTGCTTCTTTGGCAATATGTTTGGCTTCCTCCACATCCCGTACAGCACCGTCAGAACCAGGAACCAGGGGAACGCCGGCCTTCTCCATGGTTTTCTTGGCCGTGACCTTGTCACCCATGATACGCATGGATTCGGGGGATGGGCCAATCCATGTGTATCCTGATTCTATGACTATATCCGCAAATTCAGCATTCTCCGCCAGGAATCCATAGCCGGGGTGAATCGCCTGTACATCGGTAAGCTCGGCTGCCGACATAATAGCGGCGATGTTCAGGTATGACTGCGCGCCAGCCGCGGGGCCAATGCATACCGCTTCATCAGCCAGACGGGTGTGCATCGCGTCATGGTCGGCTTCGGAATACACGGCAACGGAGCCAATACCCAGTTCCTTGCAACAACGGATGATGCGTACGGCAATCTCACCCCTGTTGGCGATCAGAATCTTGTTAAACATTAATTATATCAGCGGTGTAATGACAAACATTGGCTGGCCATACTCAAGCGGAGAGGCATTATCCACCAGAATCTTTTCTACAATGCCATCATATTCAGCCTCAATTTCATTCATCAGCTTCATGGCTTCAATAATACAAAGAATTTCACCTTTCCTGACCTTGGTATTTTCGCTGACAAAGGGATCAGCTTCCGGTGATGCTGCACGGTAAAAGGTTCCGACCATGGGGGATTTAACAATATGTTCCGAATGATTTTCAGTTGCAGGTGACGGAGCTTCCGGAGCCGCCGCGGGTGCAGTGGCAGCAGCCGGCATGGCAACAACGGGCGCAGGCGCCGCAAACTGTATCTGTGGCGCAGCAACATGTTCACGGCGGGAAATACGCACTGTCTGATCACCTTCGGTGACTTCGATTTCAGTCACATCCGAATGTTGAATTAATCTGATCAGTTTGCGAATATGGGAAATGTCCACGGGTGTCTCCTTGAATGCATAAACTTAAGTATTGTTAGCCTGCATTATTTAACCTGCACAAGCCGGGTTATGTGCTGGCAGTACGCAAATGTTCTACCAGCCCCTGCAAGGCCAGTTGATAGGATACCGGCCCAAAACCCGCAACGATACCAGCCGCAATGTCAGCCAGCATGGAGCGGTGCCGGAATTCCTCACGACGGTGAATATTTGATAAATGCAATTCCACAAAGGGAATATGGCAACCAAGCAGCGCATCGCGCAGGGCGACACTGGTATGGGTATAAGCGGCGGGATTGATGACAATGCCATCCATATGTTCAGCTGCGGCCTGATGAATGCGTTCCACCAGTTCACCTTCATGATTACTCTGAAAGGTGACAATTTCACAGCCGAGTTTATCACCGGCGGTCATGAGGTCTTCATTAATGGTCGCCAGGCTCTGTAATCCATAGTGGTCCGGCTCACGTGTTCCAAGGAGGTTCAGATTCGGTCCATGCATGACCAGAATGTGCAGGGGCTTCATGCGGTGCTCTCATCCTGTTGCTGCCACGTTACGTGCAACTGGCGCAGATTTTCATCCTCCGGATGCCGCAATATCAGTATGTCCAGCATGCTGCGGGCTTGTTCGCATTCACCCTGCACCCATAACAATCGGGCCAGCCGGGTGGATGCGGGCGGCTCCTGGTCGGGCTTGCGACGTGCATAGCAAGCTTCCGCGCTGGTAAAGCATTCCAGTGCTTCGGCATGGCCGCCGGTCTTCTGTAATATGCGGCCAAGAAGATGCCATGCCTGCCCTTCCATGGGCGCAAACTCCAGCACATGCCGCATCACTTTTTCAGCACGGTACAGCTCATTCTGTTGAAGCAGGTGGGCGGCTTCCGCCAGGCCTGATTCAACACCCTGCCAGTTTTGCGGTCGGGGAGCATATTCAGACGCATGTCCGGGGAAAGGATGTTTGGGCATGGGGAGCGATGCTGTTAGCATAAGCCTCACGCTACGCAGCCGGAAAAAGCCGGTCAATCAAAATGTGTAAAAAATACACAAATTAGAATAAAATCGATTGAAATTAGGCTGGTTTATGTATAAAAAGGCTAAAAACAAGAGGTTTTAGGATTTGGAGATTCATCTAAATGGAGAGTCAAGGCAAGTGATGGCGGCCAATATTGCCGAACTGCTTTGCGAATTGGGTGTGGAGCATCGAATGATTGCTATTGAGCGGAATCTGGAAGTTGTACCGAAAAGCGCTTATGCTGATACCCGGCTGAAATCGGGTGACCGCATTGAACTGGTACATATGATTGGCGGTGGTTAAAAGATTAAGGGGCATGCATTGACAGATAACGATGAACTAAAAATCGGCAGCCATACATTCCATTCACGGTTGATTGCCGGCTCCGGTAAGTACAGAGATTTTGCGACCACGAAAGCAGCCACGGAAGCGGCTGGAGCAGAGATGATTACCGTGGCGGTGCGTCGGGTAAATATTACCGATCCGGCCAAGGAGAACCTGCTCGACTATATTGATCCGGAGAAATACGTCATTTTGCCGAATACCGCGGGTTGCTTTAATGCGGAGGATGCGGTGCGTACGCTCAGACTGGCGCGCGAGGCCGGTGGATGGAATCTGGTAAAACTGGAAGTGTTGGGCGATACCGAAACCCTGTATCCGAATGTGGTGGAAACCATCAGGGCGGCGAAAATTCTTGTTAAAGATGGTTTTCAGGTCATGGTTTATACGAATGATGATCCGATTGTAGCACGATGCCTGGAAGAAACCGGTTGTGTGGCCGTGATGCCGCTGGGTAATCCGATTGGTTCCGGCAGGGGACTGGCCAATCCGTTCAATATCCGGGTTATCAAACAGCGGGCAAAGGTACCCATTGTGGTGGATGCCGGAATCGGCACGGCCAGCGATGCGGCCAGAGCGATGGAGCTGGGTGCCGATGCGGTGCTTATTAACACCGCGATGGCCGAGGCGAAGGATGAATGTCTGATGGCGCGCGCCATGCGCGATGCGGTGCGCGCCGGGCGTGCGGCATATCTGGCGGGCCGCATGCCGAAGCGGGCGTTTGCCAGCGCTTCGTCCCCCACCGAAGGCTATATCTGGGACTAATATTCACCACCAAATCACAAAGACACAAAGTTAAAAGCAAAATGATTGAACTCTTTGTGCCTTCGTGCTTTTGTGGTTAAGAGGTTTTTATGACTGAACTGGAGAACGATTTATTTTTGCGGGCATGCCTGCGCGAAGATGTGGAGCGTACGCCGGTATGGATGATGCGCCAGGCAGGGCGCTATTTGCCTGAGTACCGTGAAACCCGTAAACGCGCTGGCGGGTTTCTGAAGTTATGCAAAACGCCGGAACTGGCCTGTGAAGTATCCATCCAGCCGGTGGAACTGGTCGGGGTTGATGCATCCATCATGTTTTCCGATATTCTGGTGGTACCCGAAGCCATGGGGATGGAGCTGACCTTCGGGTCCGGCGAAGGTCCGAAGTTTCCACAACCGATTCGTACCCGGGCCGATGTCGAGAAGCTTCCTGTTCCCGATCCGGAAGACGGACTGGGTTATGTGATGGCAGCAATACGACTGATTCGCCGGGAACTGGCGGGCCGTGTGCCGCTGATCGGCTTCGCCGGCAGTCCGTGGACGCTGGCGACATATATGGTCGAAGGTGGCGGATCGAAGAATTATTCCATCATTAAAGCCATGGCATTCAATGAACCGGAAACCCTGCATCTGTTACTCGATAAGCTGGCTGATGCTGTTGCGACCTATCTCAATGCCCAAATTGCCAATGGCGTACAGGCCGTGCAGATTTTTGATACATGGGGTGGTATTTTGACTACCCGTGATTATAAAGAGTTCTCCTTACAGTATATGCAACGCATCATCGAGCAATTGACCCGTGAACATGATGGGCGGCGCGTACCGGTGATTCTTTATACCAAGGGCGGTATGGGTTGGCTGGAGGATATTGCCGCTACCGGCTGCGATGTGGTCGGCCTGGACTGGTCGATTGATATCGACAAGGCGAAAGCGCGTATCGGCGATAGTGTTGCATTGCAGGGTAATATGGATCCAACGATGCTGTATGCCAATCCGGAACGGATTCGTGCCGAGGTTAAGGATATTCTGGCCCGCTTCGGCCACGGCAATGGCCATATCTTTAATCTGGGCCATGGCATTACGCCCGATGTTCCGGTGGAACATGCCAGGGCATTTATCCGGGCCGTGAAGGAAGAATCTGTCGCCTGCCATGAATGATGACAAACCTGTAAATATGTGCGCTTGCCTTAACAGGAGTTTTGCGCAATTAAAGGAACTTGGAAGCCTTGAAGCAGCCAGGGAAGCAGGTGCAGGTGTGGAATGCTGTGGATGCATGCCCTATCTGAAGATTATGTTTGCAACAGGCGAGACGGAATTTGCTATTGAAGACCCACGCATTGAAGAAGAGAATTTTAATTGAAATGATTGATATTTTCACATGATGTTAACCCGTATATGCATGAAGGGTTCGCCTGCCTGTGCGTTGCACGCAGACAGGGAATTCAGGCTCGTGATGGCAAAGCAGGCCGGTGGTTTGGACGAGGAAGCATAGCTGTAGCTATGGTTTGAGGGCAAACGGCCGGGATGAAAAGCCAGCGCGGATCTGAAACCGAACAGGACAAAGTGTAACCGCGGAAAAAGCATCTGAAATCCGTACAAGTCCTTGATATAAAGCACTGTTTTGCGCGGCAGTCTCATTAAATCAGAGTTATTCAGAGCTTCCTTAATTGTCTGCTTCCAGATAGAGATAGGAAAAACCGGCAGCAACGCCGATGCCACTGTTTTTCACCTGAATCGGTTGCAGGGATATGCTTTTGTCATCCTTTTGAATGGGAGCTGTATCACCGGCGGAAACGCCAAGGGCCGCACTGCCGCTGGCCCCCGAATATTTTCCGGCCAGTTGATGGGTGCCCGCTCTGAAATGCTTTGCAAGTACTGAGTAGGCAATGTTTGCCCGCTTGTTAAAGCTTACATCAAGGCCCAGCCCGATACCTGTTTTGCCTTTGTAGTATTCGATGGAGCGGTTGTTTAAAGGTGTGAATTCACAGCGCATCTCCCGGGCTGAGTGGATCAGAAGATTGATGCCGGAGTGGGGCATAATCTTGCAGTTCAGGGTGCCGACCTTGCCAAATGTGTTTTCAGCGGCAAGTACCCCTCCAGCGTGGAGCAACAAGGCGGTCAGGCATAGCGAGGCAAATAATCGGTTCATGACTTTCTCCTTCTGTTAACCCGCATGGGTTGTCTCTCGCATAGCTTAAATATTACCGCACAGATTTTTCTTCAGTCTGTGTGGCCACATGCTTCAGGCGTGTGGCAAGCGTTGGGTTCGCCCCCGCCAGTGGCAAGTGGAAACGAAATAACGTTCCCTCCCCCAGTGTACTTTCCACCTCAATACTCCCGCCATGCGCTTCCACAATCCGTTTGCTAATGGCCAGGCCCAGGCCCGCACCGCCGGTTTCCCGGTCTCTGGCCTCATCCGAACGGTAAAACCGGTCAAATATGCGATCGACATGTTTTGGCGCAATACCGGGACCTTCATCGGCGACTGTCACGATGGCTTCATCACCCTGAGCTTCCGCCATAAAACGTACACGGGTGCCCGGCGGGGCATGCTTGTAGGCATTATTTAACAAATTAAAGGCAACGCGGCTTAGTCGATCCTCATCGCCAATGACAAGCAAAGCATCCGGGATTTCCATATCCAGACAGATATCCTTGCTGGCAAACAGCGTAAGATGCTGTTGTCCGACCTCTTGCAGTAACAGTGTTAAATCGACTTCCTCATGGGCCAGCTCCAGTAGACCGGCATCAGCACGTGCCAGGGTCAGCAGACCATCAACGATACGCTGCATACGGTCAATGACATCCAATTGTTGCCTGAGTACTTCCTCATACTCCCTGGGACGCCGCTTTCTGAGTAACGCCACCTCAATCTCGCCACGCAAGATAGTCAGGGGAATACGTAATTCATGTGAAGCATCTGCGGTAAAGCGTTTCTGCGCCTGAATGCTGGCCTCCAGGTCGGTAAACATTTTGTTCAGGGTACGCATCAGATGACGGATTTCACGGTCAGGCGAAGAAAGCTCCAGACGTCTGGACAGATCACCCGCAGCAAAACTCATGGCTACGGCGCCAATCTCATCCATGGGCTGGAGAGCACGCTTGGCCATTACATAGCCGGCATAAGCGCTGACCAGCATGGAAATGAGTCCCAGCAAACCGCCTATCAGGTACATCAGTTCAAAGAAGGAATGAACTTCACTGGTGCTGCGCCCCAGTAATACGGCTGCGACCACAAAGCCCGCGCGATGTACGGGCATGGCGACCACGCGGATATTATCCTTGCGTAATAATGAGTGGGTGGATATAAAAGCAGTACGTCCGGCCATGGCGTTTTGCAGGGCCGCCGTAACTTCGCTGCCTCCGCGCCCAATTAGTCCTCTATCGGAGGAGAACAGCAATACGCCATTGGTGCCGACCAATTGAACGGTACCCAGAAAATGCCGCGAGAATTTAGTCATTTCCTGATTCCAGAAATGAAACCTTGATGCTTCCAGTTCATGCACGGCTGTTGTTGCCTGTTGCCCCAGCTGCTGGTCCACGGATGATGAAACCTGATGTGACAATACCACATAGAGCAATATTCCCGCAAAGAGTAGCAGGGAAAGTTCTACCGCCATGTAGAGCAACGCCAAACGGCCCCGGAAGGTGGAAATAAGACGAGCGAAAGGACGGAACAAACGGTATGCGAATCGCGGCATCATCGAACCCATAGCCCCCGATTTCATGAAACTAGCCGGGATTCATGAATAGCTCCGGCCAGGAAGGTCACGCAGGCGGCGCGTCGCTGGTCAGCATATAACCCTGACCTCTCAGGGTATAAATCAATGGCTGTTCGAATCCTTTATCCACCTTATTGCGTAAATGACTGACATATACGTCGATCACATTGCTTTCCGGATCGAAATTCATATCCCACACATGTTCGCCGATACGGGTACGCGACAATACCCGGCCAGGGTTGCGCATCATGTATTCAAGCAGAGCGTATTCCTTGGTAGTCAAACGTATACTTTGTCCTGCACGGTTAACACGGCGGCTCATCGGGTCCAGTTCCAGATCAGAAATCTTTAATATGGGCGCTTTGCTTTCCGAACTTCGGCGCAGCAGGGCGCGCACGCGCGCCAGCAACTCTTCAAAGACAAAGGGTTTGGTCAGGTAATCGTCAGCACCCGCATCCAGGCCCCGTACCTTGTCTTCCACGGCATCACGCGCCGTCAACATCAGAACCGGCGTGCTGACCCCCCGCTCCCGGATTTCCGCACACATGGCAATGCCGTTTTTTTTTGGCAGCATCAAATCCAGAATAATCAAATCGTACTCATTGACTTCAGCCAGAAAGCCACCTTCCTCGCCATCATAGGCGCAATCCACGGCATGGCCTTCTTCTTTGAGACCTTTCTGGATAAACTGAGCGACACGCTGCTCATCCTCCACCACCAGAATCTTCATAGTGGCAAGTGTAGCAGCCTTGAACGAAAAGGGCGAAAACAAACGCCCCCGCGGCAAGTAGCGGGGAATTAACCCTAAGAGATTAAAGATTTGAGCCATAGCGGTGCTATGCCTTGCAATCTTTGCCTTGAACCCGTTCATTTTCCATTGCAGCCTCATCGAACCAGATTCATTCAGCACTTCCCCGAGGAGAAATTATTATATGCGTCGCGATAGCATTATTTTTGATATTGAAACTGTTCCGGATGCGTCAGCTGGCCGCCGGCTTCTGGAAAAGCCTGCATTAACAGATATTGAGGCACGTGATGCTTTACGTGATTATTTTCTGGATAAAACGGGTGGAAGAAACGATTTTCCCCGCCAGCCGTTTCACCAGGTTATTGCTATCAGTTATGCGCATCTGGTATGTGAGCCCGGTGAGGAAGGTAAAGAACTGGTGATACGCCGCATCGCCAGTGGCGGCGAAGCGGGGAGTAGCGAACGCGAATTACTGGAGGGTTTCCTCAGCCTCATTGAAAAACGCGCTCCCCGGCTGGTCAGTTTTAACGGGCGCAGTTTCGATATTCCCGTCATTAAATACCGTGCCATGGCCCATGGGCTTACCTGTCCCCGCTGGTTTTCCGAAGGCGACCGCTGGAACAGCTACGATGCGCGTTATTCACATGAATATCATCTTGATTTACTGGAAGTCTTTTCGGATTACGGCGCATCGGCACGTTGTTCCATGCATGAGGTGGCAACCTGTTTTGGCATTCCGGGCAAGATTGATACAGCCGGGGATGACGTGCGCGGATTATTTGAAGCAGGGCATATCGAGGCCATTCGCAACTACTGCGAGGCCGATGTTTGTACAACCTTGCTCTTGTTTCTGCGCTGGCAACTATTTAATGGTGCGCTCTCCGACGGTGCGTATGCGCGCATTATTCTCGGACTCTCCCATTATCTTGAACATGAAGGCGCAACACGCTCTCATCTCGCCACGTTTCTGGAAGTCTGGCAAAGGGTAGAGGCAGACTGACAGGTTGAGCTACCATTAACTTTACAATTGCATCAAGGTTAGAGCATAATGCTTGCGTAGAACTTCAGGAAACAATCGGAACTTTCTGTTTTGTTTCTCATATTGGAGGAAGTAATGAAAAAATATCTATGGGTTATTTGTCTCCTCGCTTTTTTGCCAGGTTGTCTCAGTCAGACGCATTATAATGAATTAATGAGCATGCCAGGCGCCGTTAATACCTTGAAGGAAAATGATAAAAATCAGGATCAGCGTATGGAACGCATGGAAAAAGTACTGCACCAGCTGCAATCAGGTTTGCGCCCGGAGATTCAGAACAGTGGTGTCAAGGTGGAACCTGTTGCGTCTGCTTCCGGGAATGCCGGCAAGGGAATGGGAGCCGTCCGCGTAACCATGCCAGAGGCTATACTGTTTGCATCCGGATCCACGAAGATAAATTCTGTGGGGCGCAAGGTGCTGGCCAAAGTCGCGGAAGGTTTGCGCGCTGCTCCGGAGAGCCCAATTCACATTGTGGGGCACAGTGATGGACTTCCGGTTAGCAAGAAATTGCGTAGCCACTTCACGGATAACTGGGAGCTCTCTGCGGCCAGGGCAGCAGCGGTTGCCCGTATATTTATCTGGGGAGCGCATCTCCAGGCGAGCCGCATCCATGTGGAGGGACGTGCCGCTACTGAGCCGATAGCAGATAATACCACGGCCAGTGGCAGACATCAGAACCGTCGAATTGAAGTGCTTATCATAAAAAGCTGATAAACTTTATTGAGTAGCTACCATTTGTTTTCTTCCACCATGTAGGACAGCTGTGTCATTCTTGCATCAAACATGGCGTGCCGAAGTGTTTTATCAGAGATATACCGCAGTGTGTCAGCCACCCGTTTTTTTTCACTCATGCCAACGGAGCGGGCAGGTATCACGGATCTCACTTTGTTGCTCATTCCGGCACCGGGTTGCATACGCGTGCGGATTCTTCGAATATTGCACACATGACATTTTTGAAAGCATGCATCACGAATTTCACATTGCAGGAAACGTATTTGTTGTGCCATAACGGGGTGATCGATAGCAATTAAAAGCATACCGGATTCGATATTGACGGGCTCCGTATGCTGAGCCAGTACGGGTCCAACCATTGCGGGCCATGCGCGGCGCAAGCGGGCGATACCGGCCAGTATTTCAAGTTTCTCCTCACCCAGAATATCGGATAGTCCGGCCTGAAGGGCTGTCAATCTGGAACGGGGACGTTTTTTCAAAATGGCAGCTTTTTCCCGCCCAGGATATGTATGTGGAGGTGAAATACCTCCTGTCCGCCACCTTCGCGCACATTGATGATCACGCGGTAGCCCGGCACAAGATTCAGCACATGATCAGCAATCGTGCGTACGCGATCCATCAACATACCCAGAAGGGCAGGGTCATCGCAGTCGGTTAACGTTGCCACATGTTGTCTGGGGATGACGAGAACATGCACAGGTGCCTTTGGATGAATATCTTCAAAGGCATAGACATCATCATCCTCATAGATTCGGGTTGACGGGATCTCACCCTTACTTATTTTACAGAACAGACAGTCGCTCATATTGTGTTCCTGATCATAAAATAGAGGCTCCTGGGATTGTGTACGGGTTAATGTAACAAGGACATGCTGATATTCAAATGTTAGTTGACAGGCCTTGCTATAGAATGGCCAATCATCCACACTTTATTTTTGCAGGCTCCCAGGAGCTCAAAGAGGATAAATGCCGGACACAAACCCGAAACGTAAGGTTATGCACCTGCTGGAAATGGATGTGGCGGATATTGCCAGCCTGCCGGCGCTCAAGCGCCATGCCACACATTTGTTGCGTTTCCTGCATCGGACAGGTGGTCGTTTTGTGCATGACCAGTGTATTCAGCGGGCATCCGCGCTTGCCTATGCTTCCCTGCTGGCTATTGTGCCGCTGGTCGCCCTCGGTGTATCTATCTTTACCAGCTTTCATGCTTTCGACCTCGTTGCCGGGAGAATCCGCGACATGCTGCTCAGCAACCTGTTGCCGACCAGTCATGATGTGGTGGAAAGCTATCTGAGCGGGATTGCCAGTAAAACCACGGCCCTTTCCATCTTTGGTATTATCGGACTTCTGGTGACTGCCACAGCCCTGCTGAATACCGTTGAGGAAGCCTTTAATTATATCTGGCGCATCACCCGCACGCGGCCCTGGTTATCCAAGTTCACGGCTTTCTGGGCCACGCTCACACTTGCACCTGTCCTGATCGGCGCCTCCATCACCATCACTTCGTATTTTGCCGCGCTTCCCGTTCTGCGTGATGTTACGGCGCATGCAGCCACTTTACAGAAAGCCCCCTTCCTTATTCCATGGGTGATGTCCTCGCTGGCACTGGCCACGTTATACATGGTGTTACCCAATACTCGTGTACCTTTCCGTTTTGCTATCAGTGGCGGGTTGATTGCCGGCGCATTGTTTGAGCTGACAAAATACGGTTTTGCCTTTTATGTCACTGAACTGGCGCACTATGAACGTTTGTATGGAGCGCTGGGCACCCTGCCAATATTTTTGATCTGGTTATACCTCACCTGGGTGGTGGTGCTAATGGGCTCGGAAATTGTCTTCTGCCTGCAACACCCCGAACAATCCCACAGAAAGAACGTTGCTGTTATGCAACCCGGCATGCAGAAATTCTTTGCTCACCTGATTCTGGTTCGTGCCGCGGAGGCTTTGCGGAACGGCCGCATGTTGCACATGGGTGCCCTGAGCTTTGAAACAGGCGTACCGGACAATATTCTGCAGGAATGGCTGGACACCCTGTGCAAAAAGGGCCTGTTGCGCGCCATCAGTGACAATGGCATGGAGGCATGGGTCCCCGGCAGGGATGCCGCCCGGCTCTACCTTACTGAAATCTACGATGCACTGGCTGACAAAGCGATGTGTGTCCCGGAAGACTGGTGTGATACGACACTCGGTCGCACATTGGCAGGGCTCTATTTTCGTCTCGAACGAGAGCGCAGGGATGCCCTGGCCAAGGTCAGTGTTCGTGATTTAATCGTGTCTGAGGAGAATGAATCAGCATGACCCGAATCGCAAAACTCATCATTGCTGATTCCGAACATAATGCGGACATGCTTTATGCTGCCGGCTTATTCGTTCCAGATGCATTTGTCGCCATCGCTCTTGACCATCAATGGCACGGTCTGTTTTCACCTCTGGAGGTGGATCGTGCCCGCAAGGATTCCAGATTCGCGTACGTGCATCTGGACACGCCATGGCGTGAAAAAGCAAAGCAATTAAAGTGGAAAGGGGGACTTGAGGCTGCTGCTGCCGCCTTCCTGCACGAGCATGGCATCCATTCAGTCACTGTGCCGGGGCATTTCCCACTCATATACGCCGAACGGATGCGAACATGGGGGTTTACTGTTGTACCCTGTTCCGGTTCCCTGTTTCCTGAACGCGCCATTAAGTCCGAACTTGAAATTGTCCAACTGAGAAAAGCCGAACGATTGACCCGCCAGGCCATGTGTGTCGCGGAAAAATTTCTGGCAGCATCATCTATCGGTGATGACGGCATCCTGCATCATCCGGATACAGGCAAGAACATGAAATCCGCACATGTTCGCAATAAAATTGAAACCTTTCTGATCGCACATGGCGCTATTCCATCGCATACCATTGTGGCCTGTGGCCGTGAAGCCGCCGATCCGCACCAAATCGGCCATGGTTATTTAAGGGCGCATCAGCCTATCATTATTGACATTTTCCCCCGGCTTCTGGCTTCTGGCTACTGGGGTGACATGACACGCACCTATGTCAAGGGAAAAGCAGGCACGGAGCTACGAAAATTATATCATACGGTGCGTGAGGGACAGGATATCGGACTTTCCATGGTGCACGACGGCGTGCATGGAGAGCAGATTCATCGGGCCATTACCCGGCATTTTGAATCATCCGGCTTTTCTACAGGGATAAAACGCGGCAGGCAGACCGGTTTTTTTCATGGTACAGGCCACGGCGTGGGACTGGATGTGCATGAAGCACCGCGTATTTCAGTTTGTGAAGATATATTGCGTACAGGAAATGTCGTCACCATTGAACCGGGACTGTATTATCCCGGACTGGGAGGGGTGAGGCTGGAAGATATGGTGGTGGTGCGTAACGATGGATGCGAGAATCTGACCCGGCATTCCCGACGTATGGAAATTCCCTGATGTCAGGTCTGCCGTTTGATCGCGGCGCTGCCACCCAAACGCCATAACACCCACGCCCCCGGCAAGGCTGCGACTGCAAGCACGATGACCCATAACGCAGCCATCACCGCTGCCGCTTCCGTGTTGCCGCCAAAATATGCCGCAAACCCCACATAACCAGCCTCCCGAATGCCAAACCCGTTAAAGGAAACAGGAATAGCCGAAGCCAGCGCCACGAGACAAACCATTACAGCATAGGCGAACCATGACATTTGCAGGCCAGCGGCATGTCCGAGAATGACATGTGACTCAATGATCAACACCTGAAATGATATGGACAAGAGAAGCGCTTTCCACCATGCCCGATGAAAGACAGACTGATCAATCGGTAGCGATTGCCAATGCTTCATAAACCTTGGCAATCTTTGATGCCAAAATGAATAAGTCAGCATACCAGTCCACAAAACAGCCACCACGCCCAGCCATCCAATCCACCACTGTTGTGGCAAATCAAGACCAAGCATGCAAAGCGTGGTAATAACGGTGAGTCCCACTACGCCATTGACTCGCTCAAGAATAATACTGGCAGCGGCGGCCCAGCCCGAGCCTTCCCGCCCACGTGCCAGAAGATAGCCACGTGCCACATCGCCGCCGACAATGGACGGCAAAAACAGACTAAGAAACATGCCCAGAAAATAAAGCCGAATCTTTCGTGATATTCTGACTGTAAGTCCCAGACCCTTTGCCAGTAATGCCCAACGTGTCGCGGATAACACCTGCCCACCCATCAGAAAAAAACATGCCAGCGCCACCCATAGCATGTTAATATTCTTCAGCCGTTCCAGCACATTCCCAAGGTTAATGAAATGGGTCAGCCCCGCCAGCAATAACAGGCTGACCCCGATTTTAATAAGTAGCTTTAACATATGAATAGGACACTAGATGTTCAGGAGCAATTTTCTTGTGTTTTTATGTTCACTTTCTTCCTGATTGCATAATAGCTCCGCCCGGTAGCGCCATAATACGTGCGTACCTGCATTTCAAGTATCAGTCCGATGCCGAATAACAGGACTCCGCTGACGATCAACAGCGACCCCAGCTGCAACATGGGCCTGCCCGCCAGATCCTCTCCAAAGAAAAGCTTGCTCATACTCAACCACACATCAATACCCATGCCCGTAACAAAACTCAGCAAGCCGGTCGAGCCGAAGAGTTGCAATGGCCGATCGGTAAAGCGCAGAAAGAACAGCACCAGCAACAGGTCAACCAGCACGCGTACAGTACGACCCAGACCATACTTGCTTTCCCCGAAACGCCTTGGCCGGTGCGTTACGATTTCTTCACCGATACGTGCTCCGAACAGTGCAGCCATCGCTGGAAGAAAACGGTGCTGCTCGCCATAAAGACAAAGGTTCCGAGCTATCTCAACCCGCATCAGTTTCATCGGGCATCCGTAATCATGCATACGCACTTTGGTGGAACGGCGGATCAGGACATTGGCTATGCGCGATGGAAGGTTGCGTGTAAGTCCGGGATCCTTACGATCCTTACGCCAGCCATTTACCAGATCCAGATCGTCCTGTTTCAACCGCTCAAGAAGCCTGGGGATATCTCTTGGGTCCGTTTGTAAATCACCATCCATATACACAACATATTCACCACGGACAGCTTCAAAGCCGGCACTCATGGCTGCTGTCTGGCCAAAGTTTCGCCGTAACTGAATCCCTGTAATACGGGGATCACTCGCGCATACTTTCTCGATTTGGGTAAATGTCCCGTCATTGGATCCGTCATCAACCAGAATCAGTTCATAGGGTATGTCAACCAATGCCTGTGCAATTTCCTCGACCAGAAAGGGAATATTTTCCTCTTCATGGTACAGCGGCACGACAATGGAAATCAATTCCTGAGTCATGTTAACCCCTCCACGGATATTAAACTGACGGGTGTCCTGTCCCGTAAAAGAGCGCACCATCAGAGCTCTTTTACGGGACAGGACACCAGCAACAGCCATTTTCTGGCAACCATACCAAAACTGCGCTTATGAATAACCAGATGCGGAAGGGTAGCAGAAGGAAACCCGGTCAGCGCCTTCTGTGGTAACACCACGGCTTTCCCCTGCATCAGCCATGCTGATACATCATGCATATTCGTCAACATCGGCAATCGACCGCCATGATAGTACAACAGTGATGGCTGAAAATAACGGTAGGTTGCAAGTGATTCACCATTAAACCCCGCCCGGTTGGCGGCAGCGGCGAATGCAGGTGCAACTTTGTGATGGTCGAAACCCGGAAGAGCCCATCCGGCGAGGAGGATGGTACAGGCAGTCATTCCCGAGACGATCAGTGGCAGGGAATTTGTAAAGTTTACGCGCAGGCTTACAAATGCGGCGACGACCAGTGGTACAAAACATAGCGTGTATATCCATTCACCGGGCCATTGCTTTTGTAATGCAATACCTGCACCGATGGTTACAGCGACAGATAATACCAACGCCCCCCGCGTTAACCAGATACCGGCTTTCTCCATATTATCATGAATCCAGAATGCTATTAACAATGCCGCTGCCGGGAAGACCGGCAGTATATAATTCGGAAGTTTGGTACTGGCGAGCGTAAAAAATACCAGGAATACGCCGATCCAGCACAGCAGGAAAAGACGTGCGGGTGTCTTTCTCAAGGCGGTTATACGCCATGGACCATAGAGGACGGCCGCGACCAGCAAGCCACTCCACGGGAACCAGCCGGCCAGGAAGGTAAGGATGTAAAATCCCGGGAAACCACGGTGTCCCTGTAGGGGTTGGGTGAAGCGGTCAATATTATGATGCAGCAGAAACCCTTTTAACCATTCCCCATCAGTCAATAGACCCACTGTGATATACCATGGCAAAGCCACTGCCAGGATAACGCATAAACCGGTAGCAGGCCGGAATTTCCTGATATTTTCCCGCTGTCCCATCAATAGCAGAAAGGCCAGCAACACCAGTGCCGGAAGAAGAATAGCGACGGGCCCCTTGGCCAGTACGCCCAGTCCCAATGCTGCATAAGCAGTCATTAAAAGGCGGTGATTGTCCAGCCCTTCAAGGTAAAAACAAAGAAAGGCGGACAGCGAAATACCCATACAAAGAATCAGCAGTGGATCAGGTGTTGCCGCCCGGGCAATCACCACCATATGAAGACTGCTGGCCAGTAACAATGCGGCAATCAGGCCAGTGCGTACGTCTGCCATGCGTTTGCCAAAATAAAAGACTACCATTACCAGAGCAGTGATTGCTATCGCCGATGGCAGGCGTGCTGTCCACTCGTGTACACCAAACACATGGAATAGCGGCATCATTAGCCAGTAGAGAAGAATCGGTTTGTCAAAGCGCAGGTCTCCATTGAATACAGGCACCCACCAGTTGCCTGCGGCAAGCATTTCACGTGCACATACGGCATTGTTTGGCTCATCCACATCCCACAGCGAGTGGCCGCCCAGCATAAACGCAAAATTTATGGCGCAGATGAGCAACAGCCATGATACGGGTCGTGCAGCCATACGTTCAAGCATGATAACTTCTTGCGAAGTAATCAAAGCGCCCGTAAACGGGCGCGAAAAACAGAGAGAGGAGGTTTTTTTTCGCTTCATCAAGCATGACTTAGCATGACCTTGATATGCGCGACAATTTCAGGGATATCGCCGGAAATAAATACTCGTTTACGTCGTGAGGCATGGCCGGATGTCACTTCAACATCCTTTCTCGCGCAATCCAGCGCATCGGCCAAAAAATGAATAATGGCGGCATTCGCTTTCCCATCCTGGGCAGCTTCGCGCACGGCAATCTTTATTGCATCGCCATGCATGCCACGCAGTTGCGGTTTTCGCGCGCCCGGCTGGGCATGGATATTCAGATAGACACCACCCTTTCCAACTGTGATGGCTGCATCAATTTCATTCACGAAAGAAGATTTAACGCAATCCGTTGCAAACTTGGGACCAGAAAATTATCCAGAAAAGCAATCGCCAGAATCAGCAGCATCGGTGAAAGATCGAGTCCTCCCGGTACCGGCAACCTTCTTCGAATGGGATATAACAGTGGTTCAGAGACCTGGACAATCATGCGGACAATGGGGTTATACGGGTCAGGTGATACCCAGGATAGAACAGCGCGTGCAATCACTACAAAAATAACTGCCATGAACAGCACATGCACTATCCCTGCAAGCGCCTGTAGAAAATAACCCAGCATAAACATCAGGCTAACGTTTTCGAACGTTTGGCGGCTGCAATAATGGCTGCCCGCACAGCATCCGGCATATTGGCTTCAAACATGATTTCCAGTGCCGCCTCGGTTGTACCGCCCGGACTGGTAACCTGCTGCCGCAATTCTTCCGCCGGTTTACCGCTTTCCGCCAGCATTCGGCTTGCTCCCAGGGCCGTTTGTGTCACCAGAACCCTGCTTAATTCTTCCGGTAGCCCTAATGCATGGGCGCTCGCCTGCATCAATTCAGCCAGAAGAAAGAAATATGCCAGCCCACTTCCTGATATGGCTGTAACGGCATGCAGAACATTCTCATCGTCCACCCATGCTGTTTTTCCTGATGAAGACAAAATATATTCAGCACGGGCGCAATGATCTTTTCCGGCATTACAAAAAAGTACGGACATGCCCGCGCCCACCAGACAGGCTGTGTTGGGCATGACGCGGACCAGGCAAACATCACTTCCCAATCCCTCTCGCAAATGCTTGGTGCTGATGCCGGCGGCAATGCTGATGACCGTCGTACCCTCAGCAATTCTTCCAACAAGGCTTCCCAAAATCCCATCTATTTGCTGGGGCTTTACCGCAAGCACCAGTACTTCCATTCCGGCAATAGCTTCCACATAATCATGGGTTGTATTCACGCCGTATCTGTGTTTCAGATCATCAAGGCGTTTAGCCTGAATATCGTTAACCATCAACTGCTTCGGTGTATGCCCGGACCGGATAAGGCCGGACAACAAGGCTTCGGCCATATTACCACCGCCGATAAAGCTTATTTTAAGGTCTTGCATCTACGTCTTCCTTTGTTTTTTCGTTAACCCGAACAGGATCGTGCCTAATCGTACCATGTTCGAGCCTTCCTCAATGGCCATATGATAATCGTTGCTCATGCCCATACATAATCCCAAATGGTCTGCATGATGGTGAGGCGGGTGCAGGCTTCCACTGACGAGATGATCCCGCAAGAGGCGCAACGTCCGAAAACAGGCGCGTGTATCACTATCTCTGGAGGCCATGCACATCAGGCCACATATCTTAAGCGCAGGAATGTTCATTAGTTGTCTGAAAACAGCCGGAGCCTGCCCGATGCTCACGCCATGTTGGTGCGGCACTTCATTTACATTGACCTGCAACATGGCAGGAAGTCTTCTGCCATGCACATATGCTGCAACAGCCCTTGCCGTTTCAATATCTTCCACGCTATGCCACATGAATGCATGTCGGGCGATATATTTGGCTTTATTTTTCTGGAGCGGGCCAATCATATGCCAGTTTACATCCGGGAAGCGCACCGCCCTGTCGCGTAACTGCTGTGCTCTTGATTCAGCAAAATCCTGTTGTCCGGCGGTGGCCAGCAATGCCACATCGGCATCCATGGCATACTTTGAAACAGCCAGCAGCTTTACACCCTGCGCATCCAGTTCGTGCCGCAGAATCCGCCAGCGATCCAGCAAGCTGGCAGGCTTTGTACAATCCATTCCCGTTATGCCATCTCAGTCATTTTGTCCCAGTTTCTGGGCAGATCGAATCATGACAAAACTGAACATCGCGTACACCACGATCGCCTGTGTCAGTAAAATCCATGCCTGCAATACATTAACGTTGACAATGACCAGCGCCGCCAGACCGCTAATCAGTGATAAAACAACAATGGCCAACACGACATGCGCCTGTGATATGCCGAGGGCCATCAGCCTGTGATGCAGATGATCGCGTCCGACGTAGGCGATCCACTCGCGCACATTGTGTACATCACCACGTTTGATGCGTGCTGCCGTCGTATAAATCATGTCAAAGATCGGCACTGAAAAGATAAGTATTGGCGCGGCATACGCCTGTAGAGATCCTCTGTCCGACCAGTTTCCCATGACAGCAATCCCCGCCATCATCCAGCCGATATAGGTGCTTCCCGTATCACCGAGGAAGATACGTGCCGGACGTTCATAACGGGCATTGTCCGGCAGGAATCCGAGGGCTGCGCCAGCCACCGCCACGCAAAGTAGCAGCATATACGTCTGTCCGGTTATTAATGCCAGCAATCCCATTAACAGGCAAATCGTTGCGGCCAGCGCGGCGGCCAGACCATTAATGCCATCGAGAAAATTAAACGCATTGGTAATGCCGATAATCCACAGGGCGGTCAGTCCGGTTTCCAGCGTATTATCCAGTAACATTCCCCATACCGGTCCGGCATAGTTCATCAGCCAGCCATGGTTTCCAAATTCCAGATTCACTCCGGAAATAATCAGGATAACCACGGCAAAAAGCTGCATCAGAAGTTTGAAGGATGCGGATAATCCACGCACATCATCCCACATCGAGACCAGCGCCACCAACAGGCCGGATACGCATACTGCTTTCAGTTCAGCAGAATAGCTGAAATTCAGGAGCAGGGTTATATTGACGGAAAAGATGACCGCCAGCCCCCCGATTCTGGGGGTTGGCGTTTGATGAACCCGCCGCGCTTCAGGATGATCAACAGCGCCCATACGGATAGCTAAATGGATCATTAACGGCATGACGGCATACGTCAGCAACGTAGAAGAGAATGCAATCTTCATGCCCTGTACGAAAGGGCTTATATGCGGCCATGGCAGGGCGAGGAAGATACCCGCTATAAATCCCGTCAGACGTGAAATCCGGTGATCAAGTATTACATACATGCGGTAACTGCCTGTTCCATACAAGCCAGTTCATCCCTGCTCATGTCGATGAGTAAAGGCAGGGAAACGCATTGCTTCCAGGCAGCTTCCGCACCCGGACAATATTGCCCGGCCAGCCTGGAAATCGGTGTGTTCACCGGTCTTGCGGCCGCTACGCCATGCGCGTGCAATGATTTAATTGTACGCGAGGCATCAGCCACACGAGTGATGTAACGGTAATGATTGCAGGTATTTTCACACATCACAGGCCTGGCCTTCAGTCTGCAAAACCATGTATCATAGATTTTTGCCAGGCGTATCCGCTGTTCACGCTCTTCAGCCGCCTTCGATATGCGGACACGAGCCAGTGCAGCATGAATATCGGAAAGCTGATGGTTGCCGGCATATGGAAGTGTTATATCCGCTGTATCGGCACAACGCATTTGATCTACCCGGGCGCAAATATTTGTTTTCCTGCTCAACACCATACCACCGTAAGCACCTCCCCATGGTTTGGTCGCGTAAAAGGATGTGATGCAAGCATCTCCAAAACTACCCAGCATCTGGTCGCCAATCTGACCCCCTGCCGACTGGGCAATATCTTCAATGATTGGGCAGGGCCATGGTTCTTCCACCATGGGTTCAATCATACCGAATGGATGTACGAGAATAAGCGCATCGAGCCCATCTGCAATTTCTCTTGCATACGCCGCATCCAGCCGTAAATCATCGTCACAGTCCATGCATACAGGATTCATGCCTGCAATCCGGACTGCATGCAGGATGGCACGGCAGGCATAGGCAGGGATACCTATGCGACGGATATTCCCGTCAATATTCAGCGCATGCAGCGCCAGCAGCAGAGCGCTGCTGCCTGAATCCACCGCTGTTGCATATTTTATACCGATATACCCGGCGGCCTCTGTTTCCAGTGCCAGGCATTCCGGACCACTGGCAAGTTGCCCGCTTTCCACGACGCGCCTGGCGGCATCGGCGAACGCAGTTCCGAACACCGGCCTCGAATGAGGAATCATGCTTTAGGCTTCCTTATTCATGAATAAGGAAGCCTAACCCAGCGTAGCCGGAACCAGAAATCTTTAGCCACGAATGACACGAATTGACACAAATGAAAAACCAGTCTGCATCTGTCCGCCTCTAAAATTCGTGTTCATTCGTGTCATTCGTGGATGATGTGTTTTACTTTTAATAAGATGCTCCATGAATCTATTCGTCCTGTTTTATCTTTATTCTTCGTGCCTTAGTGTCTTTGTCCCCCAGGGGAGTTTCTCCCGCATACGTGGGATTCCATCTGGCTACGCCATTCACCTTCTGGTGAAATATCTTGTGCATTTTTCACTGGATTTCACGGATAAGAGACTAAAGGCGGACCCGAATGGGCATGAATGCTTCCGCACAGGATATTTTGCCCTGAACGCCACGAAAATGAGCCGTAGCCAGTGCGATTTCTACGATATTCAGCCCCTTGATATTTGTTCGTTCTACCTGCGAGCTATGTGCTTCCAGGGCCTTGAATTTGGAGAACAGGGTGTCATGAATATCCATAAAAACTGTGGGTAAGAAATGACTGGTGGTTGGTGTTTCGTAGGCCAGGACACTGGGGACATCACGGGCCGCCGAATGTGCCGCCCGCGCAAGCTTGCGATGATCCTGATGCGTATCCTCATGATGATTGACCAGCACAATCGATGGTCTGATTTTCTTTACCCAGTCCTCGACGGTATTAATCAGCACACTTTCATCCGGTAATTTTGTATCTTCAAAACCACCCCAGTGAACTGTTTTAATACCAAGGATTCCCGCAGATTTCTCCTGCTCGGACCTGCGCATCGGCCCGTCACCGCCACGCCCCCCATCCGAGGCCACGAACAGATGTATTTCAGCACCTTGCTCCGCATAAACTGCTAATGTTCCTCCACAACCGATTTCTATATCATCCGGATGCGGCGCCAGCGCCAGAATTCTATTCATTGCACGATCCCTCCCATTCCACGAATAAGCTGTGCAGCATCCGCTCCGGCGTTGAACAATATATCCAGTACGGACAAATGTGAGATAAAATCACCATGTAACTGCGGATATACCGGGGCCTCCACCTGCTGAAATTTCAATGTTAGCCCCGCCTGATCAAATCTTTCCTGCTGCAAATACGTTCTTCCTTCCCGTCCGGAGAGATAACCGTTCCCATGCAGAACCGTACACAAGTCGATCAGACGCTCCGTCGGGTCTGCACTGCCTACTCCGAGATCGGATGCAAGGTACAAGGGTGCATCGCATCCCAGAGCCTCACCCAGCACGCGGATCAGTGCTACATTCAAATCACTCAGCATGTGATACTCATGTTGTAATACATCCCGAGCCGGGGGCCAGTATACTGGAAAATAAGGGGCTTTTGCGTAGGACTGTTCAATACTGCTACAAGCCTTGCGCACCCAGCGCTGGTCAGCAATCGGTACATCATTTATTTTTTGTGGATAACGGTAACGTACCGGTGCTGTCACCCACTGTGCACCCTGCGCTGTTTTAATGCGATTTCTATTTAACCAGTCATTTTTTTCATATTGCACAGTGTCCAGTAAAACAAAAGCATCGGCCAGCATCCACTTGTGAAAAAAACCGGGCCACGGCAAGAAGTTTGGCTGGTGAATCGTAATCAATGTCATCCCTGCACCCTTACAAGAAATGGATTGGCTTCCATGCGGATGCCGTTCTGACCTGGAATTCGCAAGCGAATGACATGCGCACCGGGTGCCAGTTGCAAGGATTCCCGTAACGGTTGGCCCAGGCCAAGCAATGACAGTCCCATCGTGCGTCCGTCCACAATAATCTGAACGTGCAGTAATTGAGTCTGTACAGGGTGAGCGGATACTGGCCGTTCCGCCAATGAACAGTGCAGGATAATTTGTCCCGGCGTCGTTACTTCATCACCCGGAAGCCAGTGTTTTCCCATGGCATCTTCAAGGAACAGGGTGTTTATACGCAGGTTTCGGTTCTTTGGCATGTGCCATGCCACCATATGTCCTTCGCGCATGGCAGAAAGAATCGCGCGTGGAGAAGTTGCATTTGCAGCGGTCCACACATCCATGGGAAAATTGCCCAGATATTCGCCGGACTGACCTTCTTCGTGAAAATCTCCCGCCGCCACGCCCCAGATCGGTTTATCGTGAAGTCCCATCATGTAATTAATCATGTATTGATCCCACAGTCCTCCAGGTTCGGTATTGCTATCCGTATCGCCATACAGAGCAGCGAACCCATCCGCTGTTGGTGTGCGAAATACGCGTTCATTGTATGGCGGCGTATCCAGTTTCACTCCCATCGGACCCGGACGTACGCCGGAGTGCGTTCCAGGATGGGCCCAGACAACGAATAGCCCCTCCTGTTGCGCGGTGCTAATAAAAGCCGCGTCAGCATCCACTTTGGGCTTGAATAACCATGTTGCCAGCAATGCAATAAAGGAAGCGATGAGAAGCAATGCCATTGCACGCTTGCGCCGTATGAGTAGCACAAGCAACACGCTGCCAAACAGTATCAGCCAGAATGCCATGGACACCTTGAATGATCCGTGGATATTGCGAAGCCGATAGCTTGGCAATGCTGTAACCTGATCCGGGTGCTCGATGCCCAGTGCAATAATATGGCGTTCGGCGCCGTGTAACGCCAGATTATTCAGCGGTATGCCGTTCCAGTGATAGCCGGGGATGGATTCGGTTGCCGCCATGATGGACATATCAGTGTATTGCTTTCGCACCCGCGTCAGATCGGCAAAGAACGATTCCAGTCCCGTGGTATACAGGGACGGGTGTTGTATAGAATATCCCAGAAACTGTGGTATCGGATCAATACCAAAACGAATACTGAAACGATCATGTTCACCAAATGCCAGGACGTCCACATCGCGCTTTTCTGCCATGGCAACAAGCGCATCCATATCATGTGCACCGTCCGAGTGTACGCTGCGCACATCCATCACCATGCGTACCGGTGCTCCCCACAATTGGCATGGCATCAATAGAAGCATGAGAAATAACAGATGTCTCTGAATTTTCAATATTTCCGACAAATTACACACCCTCTAGCCTGCACTATTCATAAATACTGCCGCGCCCTTGCTTGTCCCTTTGTCCGCAACGAATTCCTCGTACCCCAGGGTATATTCTCTTGCTTCGCACCACGGGCATTTCCTCCGGTCACAATTCACCTTATCGGTCGCCCGTATGCGCGGCTACGGTCTCCTTCCTCAAAATCCGTTGCAAACAAAGTTCCTGCGCAATCATCACGGCGATTTATGAATAGTGCAGGCTAGCAATTCATCATATAAACTTTGCAGTGCCTGCACCATCACCTCTACTGAATATGCTCTGGCGTGTTCCTGACAGGCAGTCCGGACGGAAGCAGGCCAATCACGTAACAGGGCAGTCGCCACGGAATGTATATCATCCGCATCCACTACGGCGCCACAATCCTTTGTTACTAATTCTTTCAAACCGCATACATTGGATACAACGCAAGGCAATCCCGAAGCCATGGCCTCGACCACGACGCGTCCCATCCCTTCATTGTGCGATAGTAATGCAAAACAGCGGCTTGCTGCAAGGTAGGGGACAGGGTCGCGCCAGCCCTCGAAATGGATATTATTCTCCATGTTCAGCGCGTGGCGCATTTGCTCCAGTTTCTCCCTTTCTTCTCCGTCGCCAACGATGGCCAGCTGTGCTTCGGATTTTATCGTGCAAACACGCGCCCATGCCCGAATGAGCCGTTCCATGCCCTTGACCGGCGCCAGTCTGCCCACGCTTACCGCATCCCACTGCTGTGCATTGGCATGTTTTTCCCGCCATGCCCTTACGCTTTTTTGTAATCCCGTTACATCCACGCCACTTGGAATTACCCGCCACTGCTCGGGCCGTCCGATGCGCAATCGGAGATGGTCGTCCCGCTCAGCATGGGTGAGTGCGGCCAGCGCATGCGTCCGATGCGCCATCCGGCGCTCCAGACATATAAAAAAAGCCGTCTTTAGCTTACCAAAATAGCCGTGAAAAACATGCCCGTGCGGCGTATGCACAACCACTCCCGTATGCCCCCATGCCGCAAGTCTTCCCAGGATGCCTGCCTTGGATGTATGTGTATGCACCACATCAAAACCTTGATTCACCAGTCGTTTCATTTGAAAAAGAGCTCGCACATCATGGATAGAAGGCTTTCGAAGAAGCGAAGAGATGATGCTGACTTCTCCTCCGGCACGTCGGAATACATCCAGATTCTCTTGCATTCGTGTTTCCTCCGTTTCCGACATCTGGAATTCATCGCTGGGGCCAAAAGCCAGACACACCCGATGGCCCGCTTGCTGCTGCATGGTTGCCGAAAGCAACGTATTGACTGCCGAGCCGCCGCCATCCATGCGCGTGACAAAATGTAGTATTTTCATGCAGTACAGCCGGTCTGCATCAATATTTCAGCGCGTTGCAAATCTTCCGGTGTATCTATGCCAACACAATGAAAATTACCCACACGAACAGCAATGGCATATCCATGGTGCAGCACACGCAACTGTTCGAGGTGTTCCGCCTGTTCCAGCGGAGAAGGGGGCAATTTTTTATAATGTAACAGGAATTTCTTGCGATAAGCATACAGGCCCATGTGTTGAAGTGGCGTCGCCATGGCTTCACTGCGCAGGAAAGGAATGGGTGCGCGGCTGAAATATAAAGCATGTCCCGAAGCATCGCAAACCACCTTTACGACATTAGCATCATTCAGATCAAATTCATCACGAACGGGATGCGCCAGAGTGGCCATCGGCAGTTCCGGTTCTGTTGCGAAGGGTTCCAGAACAGCACGGATAGCCGCCGGATCAATGAGCGGCTCGTCACCCTGGACATTGACGACAACATCGCAATCCATATCTGACACGGCTTCAGCCAGACGCTCCGTACCACTGGCATGATCGGTACGCGTCATGCATACCCGCACACCACAATCACGAACCGCATCGGCGATGCGCACATCCTCGGTTGCAACCAGAACCTCACCCACATCCGCGGCCTGCGCCTGCGTTATGACATGCGCAATTACCGGTTTTCCGGCCAGTAGTGCCAGAGGCTTGCCGGGAAAGCGGGTTGATGCGTAACGCGCCGGAATGCCAACAACAACCTTCATACGTGAAGGGTCCTAACCCGACAAAACCGATACCAAGAAGAAGAATCTTGGACCACAAAGACACCAAGGCACAAAGTAAAAATATGTGATTTCATAATCTATCAAATACCCTTCCTGTGAATTTTATTGCCCCGCAAAGCCCTGATTTTGTTTGCACCTATATTCTTCGTGCCTTCGTGGTAAATTAAGCTAACAGGCCCTAATTTCCTCCCACGTGGCCGTGGCCGTACCCACCTTGCCTACGACCACGCCGGCAGCCTTGTTCGCATACCGTGCGGCAGTCAGAGCATCATCTCCGCGTGCCAGACAAGCCGTAAATACGGCAATGACGGTATCTCCGGCGCCGGTGACATCAAACACATCACGCGCCGCCGTGGGAATATGATGGCATGTTTTTCCATCAAACAGGGACATGCCCTTTTCCGAACGCGTGATCAGCACATGGCGCAGATCAAGCTGGCTCTGCAATTGACGTGCAATGATCTCCACATATGCATCTTCATTGATTGCATCCAGACCAGCCATGGCCGCGGCTTCGGTCAGGTTGGGCGTAATCACCGTCGCGCCAAGATATGCATCCGTGTGTTCCGGCTTGGGGTCCACCGCCACGATCTTGCCGGACAAACGGGGCATAAGATCAGCCAGTATCTCCGGCGTTAGCACGCCCTTGCCGTAGTCGGATAAAATGACGGCATCAGCCCTGGTTAACCCGTCAAGGATTCCCTGCTTAAGCGCGGCATGGGTATCCGGACTGGCGGCATGTTGCCATTCACGGTCGTAACGCACGAGTTGCTGATGGCGGGCAATGATGCGCGTCTTGATGCCCGTTGGCCGGTCATTCTTCTTGATTTGTACGCCGGACGCATCCGAATCCAGTTCACCCAACCGTTGTAATACCCAACGGCCCGGCTCATCGTCACCCACCATGCCGAACATGGCCGAATGCGTATCAATGGCATGCAGATTGCGCACGACATTGGCCGAACCACCCAGGCGGCGGTCAATGCGTTCCACATGTACCACGGGCACCGGAGCCTCGGGTGAAATGCGTGACACATCACCCCACACGAACTCATCTACAATAATATCACCAATGACCAGAATCATGATTTATGCTCCAACATCCATTGCCAATAATTCCTGATGCCCCGATGCAGATTAATGCGCGGACTCCAGGCAAAAGCATCCCTGGCCTTACTTATATCCAGTACGATACTTTTCACATCGAACGGTCGGCCTTCAAGGTAATGGACCTTGGGAGACTCACCGGTTACTGAGGCAATGATAGCAATGATTTCCGCAAGAGAATATCCCACACCACTGCCAATATTAAAAACACCCGAGAGAGAGCTTAATGCGGCCTTTACGCACAGCTGTGCCACTTCCTCGACATGAACATAATCCCGAATATTATTTCCGTCACCCCATACCCTTAATGCTTTTTTTTGCAGCACATGATACAGAAAGCTGGTAATCACACCCTGCACGCCCAAATGTCCCTGACGCGGTCCATAAGGGTTTGAAAGGCGAAGAATGACTGGTTCCAGATCATAGATATGCCGGTACATGTCCAGATAGTTCTCGACTGCAACCTTAACGATACCGTAGGAACAAATTGGTTGCAGTGGCGCACCCTCGGAAACAGGGTATGTTTCCGGATTCCCATAGACCGTGCCACCGGAAGAAAGATAGACTATGCGCCG
>CAZJRL010000007.1:0-13629 GCA_964548425.1 uncultured Zetaproteobacteria bacterium
AAACCCTGAAGATGGCCAATGAAGCCTATCAGTTTATGAATGCGCTGGCGGTGGCTGGCGGTCGTGTGCTATTTGTTGGCACCAAACGTCAGGCGCGTGACGCGATCCGCGAAGAAGCAGGCCGGGCCGGGCAGTTTTATGTGAACCATCGCTGGTTGGGTGGCGCTTTGACCAACTTTTCCACCGTACAGCAATCTGTACGCAAGATGAAGGATTTACAGCGGCAGAAGGAAGAAGGGGTTTTTGAGCTGCTGACCAAGAAAGAAGCATTACAGCTTCAGCGTAAGCTGGAGAAGCTGGAGCGTTCTCTGGGGGGTATCAAGGAAATGCTCAGCCTCCCTGATTGTCTGTTTGTCATTGATATCCGTAAGGAGGCTCTGGCAGTGGCGGAAGCCCGCAAGCTGGGAATTCCGGTTGTCGCGGTAGTAGACTCCAATTGTGATCCGTCAGGAATTGATTATGTCATTCCAGGCAATGATGATGCGATTCGTGCTATCCGCCTGTTTTGCAGCAAGATGGCAGACGGCTTGATTGAAGGCACCGAGACCTGGCGTCTGGAAAATATTGAGGAAGAAAGAGAAAATACAGAAGAGGCATCCGTGGAAGAAGTTTCTCCTGCGCAGGAGGAGACGGTCATAGAAGCGAAGGCAGACACGAAGATAGTCGCGCCAGCGGAGAAATCGGAACTAAAAAAGACGCTGTCTTCAGCCCGGAAAACCGAAACAGATACAACAAAGCCCAAAGGCAGGAGAGCAGCATCCGAAGAGAGGAAGGCTAAAGCTGCTGCCTGAATATGATGGTTGTAATTTTCCGGTATCACTTACAAAACAGGGTAGATGAGCGGGGAAGTCAATCGCTGCTCACGGGTTTTGCAATTGGTTTTCCGGACAACATGGAGGAAATGAATGGCCCAGATTACGGCTGCTGATGTTAAAAAACTGCGCGAGATGACGAGCGCGGGCATGATGGATTGTAAAAGGGCATTGTCTGAAACAGATGGTGATATGGATGCCGCCGTAGATTTTCTGCGCAAAAAAGGGTTGGCCGCCGCGGCTAAAAAGGCAGGGCGTGTGGCTGCTGAAGGAATTGTTCTGGCAACATCTACGGGAAATTCCGGTGTTATTCTTGAGGTTAACTCAGAAACTGATTTTGTTAGTAAAAACGAACAGTTCAGAGAATTTGTTGATCATTTGGCGAAACTTATTCTGAATAAAAATCCAGCCGATGTTGATGCGTTGAATGCACTGAGCTTTGATGGAGAACATTCGGTTAAACAGGCACTTTCCCGTTTGATTTCAACCATTGGTGAAAATATGAGTATCCGCCGTTTTGACCGTATTCAGTTGGGTCATGGCGTGGTTTCTTCCTATGTGCACGGGGCGGGCAAGATTGGTGTATTGATAGGGATTAAGGGGAAAGAGGATCAATCATTGATTGATATCGCCCGCGGCATTGCCATGCATGTAGCCGCCGTGAATCCCCGGCATATTCGCCGGGAAGAGGTACCTTCAGATGCGATAGAGCGAGAACGGTCCGTTTTGTCCGAACGGGCAGCTGCGTCCGGGAAGC
This sequence comes from uncultured Zetaproteobacteria bacterium, assembly GCA_964548425.1. Classification (GTDB taxonomy): domain Bacteria; phylum Pseudomonadota; class Zetaproteobacteria; order Mariprofundales; family Mariprofundaceae; genus JAUZQZ01. Next base: position 1,570 of record CAZJRL010000007.1, read on the forward strand.
CCGAACACATTATTGACAAAATTGTGCATGGGCAATTAAATAAATTTTACTCCGAGATTTGTTTGTTGGATCAGGAGTTTGTCATGGATACGGATCATACCGTTGCCGGGGCTCTGGCTGCAGTTCAGCCGGATTCTGAAGTGGTATTGATGCGCCGTTTCCAGCTTGGTGAGGGCATTGAAAAGGAAGAAAGTGATTTTGCCGCAGAGGTAGCTGCTCAAGTCAATGGCTGATTCATCTGACCTGCATCCGCATTCGCCCGGAACAGACCATCCTTACGAGAGGATATTGCTCAAGCTTTCCGGCGAGGTATTAATCGGAGAGGCAGGTTATGGTATTGATTCCGAAACAATTTCCCGTCTTGCATGTGAGCTGGTCGATGTCCGGAAATATGGTGTACAGCTTGCCGTGGTGATCGGTGGCGGGAATATCTTCCGGGGACTGACGGGGGCGGCAAAGGGTATGGATCGGGCCAGCGCCGATTATATGGGGATGATGGCAACGATGATGAATGCAGTTGCCTTGCAGGATGCCATTGAAAGACAGGGTCAGACTGTGCGCGTTGTTTCAGCATTGCACGTCAAGGAAGTCGCAGAGCCATATATCCGGCGCAGGGCAATCCGGCATCTGGAGAAGAAGCGAATTGTAATTTTTGCCGCAGGCACCGGCAATCCTTATTTTACGACAGATACCGCAGCCAGTCTGCGGGCAATGGAAATCGGCGCCGATGTTGTTCTCAAGGGTACCAAGGTGGATGGTGTTTACTCCGCGGATCCGGAACTGGATCGCCATGCAAAGCGTTATACGGAACTGTCGTTCACTGATGCCCTGACCAACAAACTCGGTATAATGGATGCGACCGCCATGTCGCTTTGCCGGGATAATGATATGCCGATTATGGTGTTTAATGTCACCAGACCGGGAAATCTGATGAAGGCAGTGCGGGGTGAGGCGGTCGGAACCGTGGTGAGGGAGGAGCCGGAACATGCTTGAAGCTACTGAGTTGCGAATGCGAAAATCCATCGCGGTTTTGAAGGGCGAATTATCAAGGATACGGACAGGACGGGCCAATGCATCACTTCTTGACCACGTCAGGGTTCCATATTATGGCAGTGATGTTCCGGTAAATCAGGTGGCAAACCTTTCGGTGCCCGAACCACGCATGATCGTTATCGCCCCATGGGAGAAACCCATGCTTCAGATCATTGAAAAGGCTATTCTGGCATCCAATATTGGCATTACGCCCAATAGCGACGGGGAAGTTATCCGTATCGTATTGCCGGAACTGACAGAGGACAGAAGAAAAGAATTTGTACGGCAGGTCAAACAGATGGGTGAAAAAACCAGGGTGGCAGTACGCAATGTACGCCGCGATGCCAATGAAGATGTAAAAAGGCAGGTGAAAGATGAAGGCATGTCTGAAGATGAGAGCAAGCGCATGCAAGAGAAGATTCAGATGCTGACCGACCGTATCATTACTGAAATAGATCAGGTTCTGGACCGTAAAGAGCAAGATATTCTCACGGTCTGATTGATTAGATACTCCGTGAAATCTAATGCAAAACGCACAAGAAATTTTACCACAAAGGCACAAAAGCACAAAAGAACGAAGAATAAAGCGGGAATCTATTTTGCAAGAAGTCTTTCCTCTGTGCCTCTGTGTCTCTGTGGTTCAAGATTGACCTGTTTGGTTTCGGCTATGCCGGGTTGGAATTTGACCCGTTTGGTCGTCGAATATGCAGAGTAACCATGCCGTCCCCGCCCATGTAGCTATCATCATGGATGGTAATGGACGCTGGGCCAAGCAGCGAGGACTGCCCCGTCTGGAAGGGCACAGACAGGGTGCAGTCAGGGCGCGGCAGGTGGTTGAATGGGCCGCAGAGTCCGGCGTACGGCAAATTTCACTGTTTGCTTTCTCGACAGAAAACTGGTCCAGGCCCAGAATGGAGGTGCGTGGGTTGATGTCCATGCTGGCATCCCTTCTTCCGCGTGAGATTCCGGCTATGAACGAGAAGGGTGTGCGTGTATGTGCGCTGGGAGATACCAGTGCCTTGCCCAAAAAGGCGCAACGGGCAGTTGAAAAAGCATGCAGGGAAACACGGGCGAATAAGCGGATTGACCTTGTGCTTTGTCTGAACTATGGAGGTCGGCAGGAAATTCTTGCTGGCGTGCATGCTGCGTATCGCTGGGCGCTGGAGCAACCGGATGCGGAAAAGGCACTGGTGGCTCTGGATGCTGAAGCATTCAGGAAGTTTTTGTGGTGTGGATATTTGTTGCCCGTTGATCTGCTCATTCGTACGGGCGATGAACATCGAATTTCCAATTTTTTCCTGTGGGATGCCGCCTATTCCGAGCTTTATTTCTCTAAACAATACTGGCCTGCATTTACACAGAAAGATTTTAAGGCGGCCCTGGATGATTATACACGCCGTGAACGGCGATTTGGTAAAATCAGCGAACAAGTTGACAGTCATAAGTCAGGTGTCAAGCAGTCTGAAGTGGACTGCGGGTGTATTAAATGAGGCCTGAACTGGTAAAGCGTATTTTAACCGCGTTGATTCTTGCTCCCCTGGCGATTTGGTGGATATTGTTTGCGCCATCTCCATGGTTTGACTGGATTCTAGGCATTTTAGCCGTTGCGGCGGTGTTTGAGCTTATTCACATGCTTTGTTTGCCCCTGCGCTTCTGGTTTTCTTTATCCGCCATTGTTGCTGTTGTTATGATTTTGGTAAGTCAGCATGCCGTTGTAGCTATTCTTTTGCTGGGGGTGGTATGGACGGCTTTACTGACGATTTTCGGCAAAGATTCTCCCGATACTACGCAATCCGATGTGGTTAATCACCTGGCTTTGGCTTACTGGATGGCCATCTGGCTGCTATTGTTTGTATGGACGCTGTTGTTGCTGCATCAGCTTCCATTCGGGAATCCATTCATATTGGGTGCATTTGTGGGTGTGTGGATATCAGACATTGCGGCCTATTTTGCCGGAAGGCGCTTCGGGAGAAATAAACTTTGCCCGGCTATCAGTCCCGGGAAAACAGTAGAAGGCGCATTGGCCGGTATATTTTTTGGCACACTGGCAGCAGCGGGTATCTGGATTTTATTTGCGCATGTCTCCATGCCCCTTGCCATCATCCTCGGTGTTACCCTGACCCTTACAGGAATTTTGGGTGATCTGGCGGAATCAGCCGTCAAACGCGCTGCGCATGTGAAAGACAGCGGAAACCTGTTGCCTGGGCACGGGGGATTGCTGGACCGTATTGATGCACTTGTACCCGCCGTTTCAATATCGGGTTTGCTCTGGATTGGCTTGTGAAATATCTGACTATTCTAGGTGCAACGGGTTCTATTGGTGGCAGTGCTGCTGATATTCTGTTGCGCCATGCGGACGCGTTTTCCGCTTATGCTCTGGTGGGGCATCGCAATCATCAGAGGATGCTTGAATTGGCGCATGCCCTGCGTCCCCGCTGGGTCGTGATGACAGATACCGATGCCGCGGGACAGCTCAAGGGACGACTTCCCGAAGGCGTACAACTTGAAGCAGGCATGGATGCGGCAGTCGCCATGGCTACGGATTCCTCTGTGGACATGGTGCTGGCGGCGATGGTGGGCAGTGTCGGCTTGCCAGCCGCCCTGGCCGCCGTCAGGGCGGGGAAGCGGGTTGGTTTGGCAAATAAAGAATGCCTGGTGACGGCGGGCCGCATTTTTATGCAAACGGCGCGAGAGTGCGGTGCCGAGGTGGTTCCTGTGGACTCAGAGCATGCGGCCGTGCATCAATGCCTGGCGGGACATGACCATGCATCGGTTTCGCGTATTATTCTGACTGCTTCCGGCGGCCCGTTTCGTGATCGTGATCCGGCTACCATGCATGCCATCACCCCTGAGGAGGCGGTGGCACATCCGAACTGGGATATGGGGGCCAAGATCAGCGTGGATTCGGCGACCATGATGAACAAGGCTCTGGAACTGATTGAGGCGCGCTGGTTGTTTGACATACACCCGAACAAGCTTTCAGCCATTATTCATCCGCAAAGTATTGTGCACGGCATGGTGGAATATATAGATGGCTCGATTGTGGCGCAGTTGGCTGAGCCGGACATGCGCGGTCCCATTGCCTATGCCATGCAGACTCATCCCCGCTTGTCATCCGGTATTTCCATGCTTGAGCTCGCGGTACGTGGGAGGCTGGATTTTCAGGCCGTGGATGAAGTGCGTTTTCCGGCTATGCGTCTGGTGAAAGGGGTGCTGTCAGGCCATGATTCGCTGGCCATTGTGTTGAATGCAGCCAATGAAATAGCCAATCAGGCGTTCCGGGAAAAACATATTCCTTTCACGGATATCGTACGTATTATCGAACGGGCGCTGGAAAGCAGTGAAGATGTTTCCGTTGATGGTCTGGATGATGTATGGTCCCGCGACCGCGAAGCCAGGCGTTTGACGGAAACGTTCATAGCGAACCTAACCTGAACTATTCATGAATTGCCGTGATGATCGCGCCTGCCTGTGCGTGCCGCACACAGACAGGGCGCGGCAGTTCAGGCTAAGATAAACAAACGGAGGATCATTTGATCGAAACGATGCATACGGTGGTTGCTTTTGTTGTTGCTATTGCACTGTTGATAGCTGTGCATGAATTTGGCCATTTTATTGTGGCCCGCAAATTGGGTATCAAGGTCGAAAAATTTTCTATCGGATTTGGCCCGGCGCTGTTGTCATGGCACAGCAAAGACAGGGAAGTGCTTTATGTCATTGCAGCTATTCCGCTTGGCGGCTATGTTAAAATGCTGGGTGAGAATCCGGATGAACAGGGAGAGGAGGCCAGACAGGAGTTATCCGATGAGGATAAGGCGCGTGCTTTTGATGCCCAACCTGTGTGGAAACGTGCCTGTGTTGCCGTTGCCGGACCGGGATTTAATTTTCTTTTCGCTATTGTGGCTTATATGCTGGTGGGATGGCTGGGCCAGTCTGTGTTGCCGCCTGTCGTGGGGCATGTGGCGCCTGCTTCTGTTGCTGAACAGGCAGGTTTTGTCTCTGATGACAGGATAGTCGCACTGAATGGCGATTCCATTCATTCATGGCAGCAAATGGAAGATCGGCTTAAAGATGTTGTGGGCAGGCCGCTGGCGGTTCAGATAAAACGTGGCGGTGGGATTGAGGTCCTGCATCTTAGAATGCCTGTTCCGGGAAAAGATCCACTGCTCCTGGATGTTGCTTCCGATGTTTTAGGCATCGATCCGGGCATGCATGTGCTGGTGGCGGAGGTGATGGCGGATACACCGGCAGCAAAAGCGGGTCTGAAGCCAGAGGATGAAGTGTTACAGATACAGGGTGAGACCGTGGCCAGTATTGGTGGGTTTATTCATCAGGTGAGGGCGCATGCCGGGCAGCGTATTATCCTCAATGTCAGGCGTGGGCAGGAAATGCTTAATCTCGCAATAACGCCTGAAAGCGATGAAAAGGGACGAGGACGTATTGGTGCAAGAATGATGGCCAATCCCTTGTATCCTTTGATCGTCTATCGTATGGGGCCGCTTGAAGGCATGAAACATGGATTTACACGTACATGGGAAGTTACTGCATTGACTTTTCAGATCCTTGGCAAGATGTTAACGGCAGCGATCTCACCCAAAAACCTGGGCGGACCCATTGCCATTGCCCAGATCGCCGGCAAGACGGCAGCATTGGGTTTTGTCGCATTTGTTTCTTTTCTTGCCCTGATTTCCGTAAATCTTGGCGTACTCAATCTGCTCCCTGTTCCGGTTCTGGATGGAGGACATTTACTGTATCTGTCCATTGAGAAAGTACGCGGCACGCCGCTTTCGCCCAAGATGATGGAGCTTACCCAGATGGCAGGCATGGTGTTCATTGCCGCACTGATGGTATTTGCTTTCTATAATGATATTGCAAGGTGGCTCAGGGGTTGAAGCGTGCGCAATGCTTTGCCGCTGTTGTGCTATGTATGGCGGTTTTCCTCTATTCGGCATCATCCTCTCTGGCTGATACTGCGGTATCGGCAGGAAAGAATGAGAAAATTGCATCCGTTGATGTTACCGGCAACCATTTTGTTGAAACCGCGACCATTATGAACAAGATTCGCACCAAAGAAGGCCAATTCATCAACAAACGCCGTATTAGCCGCGATGTGAGGCGGCTATTTGCAACCGGATTTTTCTCTGATATTCGGGTAACGGGTGTTGTCAGGGATGACGGAAGACATCTGACCTATCATGTGAAAGAAAACCCGATGATTGCTTCGCTGACGCTGGATGGCCTTCACGCAGTTACGGAAAAAGATCTGAAACTGAGGCTGAAGCTCAAGCCGGGCCGTATATTTAGCAAACATGATCTGGAGAAGGATATACGTACCCTTCGCCGCGGATATTTGAAGAAAGGCTATTATCAGCTCAAAGTGGATGCGATCCGGAAACAACGTAGTGATGGCCGAATAGATGTAACCCTTAGCGTGCATGAGGGTGATGTGACACGTATCAAGCGTATCCGGTTTATTGGTAACGAATCATTTTCAGACGATGAACTGGGAAAAGAAATCGCATCCCGGGAATCCAGTCTTATGGCCTGGTTCAAAGACCGTGATGTGTTCGATCGCGATCGTTTAAAGGTAGATCGTCAGCTTATTCTACAGCATTATTTGAATCAGGGATATCTGGATGCCAAGGTGGAATCAACGCTGGTTTCACTTTCCTCTGACAAGCGCTCGTTTTATATTACCTTTTCTATCCACGAAGGGGCGCAATATGAGGTCAGCTCCATCAAGTTGCAGGGCGACATTGTCCCGGACAGGGATACTCTGATGAATGTAGTGGAACTGCATGAAGGTGAGCTGTATTCGCTGGCCAGGATGCGCAAGAGTATTGATGCCATGACAATTCGGGTGGGTGATGAAGGCTATGCATTTGCAACCGTGACCCCCTTGTTTCACCGCAATATTGATGAGCATACAGTGGATATTACATTCGATATTGAAAAAGGCCCCGAGGTCTATGTCGAGCGTATCGAGATTAGTGGTAATGATAAAACCGAAGACCCCGTAATCCGGCGTGAATTGAAACAGCAGGAAGGGGCACGCTTCTCCAGCAGTAAACTGGAAAACAGCAAAAAGGATTTGAAGAGACTGTCTCTTTTTGAAGATGTGCGCGTATCCATGCCTAAAGGCAGTGCACCGGACAAGGTGCGTATGAAGGTGGAGGTAGATGAGAAACGAACGGGTTCTTTTACCTTTGGTGTTGGATTTTCTCAATTACAGAAGGTGTTTATGCGAAGTTCCCTCAAGGAGCGGAATTTATTTGGTAAAGGATATGTTGGAAATATTAGTGGGGAAATAGGTGTTAAAAACCAGAACTTTGATGCAAGTATTACGGATCCGTTTTTTCTGGATGAGAATCTGAGTACCAGCCTGAATGTCTTCAAACGGCAAACCCGTCTCGAATCGATTACCTCCTTCAAGGAAGACAGTTTTGGTGGCGGCTTTGGTGCCGGCATTCCGATCACCGATCATTTTAGCTATGGTATTAGTTATCAGTTCACCGATACGGATCTTTTTGATATTCCTGCCAATTCTTCTTTAATCCTGCAATCGCAATCAGGCAAACAGACAACGGGAGAACTGACCCAAAGCCTGACATGGGATACGCGTGATAGTCTTATTACACCAGGAGATGGATATCTTCTCAATGGTAGCATAGGTATTGCCGGAGTGGGGGGTATCAACAAATTTGTGCAATCATCAGCGGCTGCCAAAGCCTATTTTCCGATAGGGACCGGCCTCATTCTTAATCCATCGTTAAATGTAAAATATATCCATGGTTATGCGGGGCGTAGCGTACCGATTTTTCGCCGTTTTTCGATGGGTGGCATTGGTAGTATCCGTGGTTTCGATCAGTTTGGCGTAACAATTCGTGATCCGGCTACAGGTGAAGTGATTGGAGGCAATAAAACAGCCACTGCTTCGGTCAATCTGTTCTTTCCGTTGCCTTACATGCAAACTGCGGGATTCCGGGGCGTCACCTTCGCGGATATTGGCACGATTTCGGATTTCAATGAAACCCTGAAATTTACTCAGGCAAGGGCATCGGCCGGGTTTGGAATTGAATGGATTTCCCCCATTGGACCTGTCGGGTTAGTATGGGCCTTTGCCCTGCGTGACCAGCCCGGGGATATCAAAAAGACCTTCGAGTTTGCTTTGGGCTCGACGTTTTAAGAACAGAAGAAAATGTATAGTATTAGCCGGACTTAATCAGGAATAATCGAGGGTAAAGATTAAAAGGAGTAATGAATGCGATATCGGATATTAATGACGACCATTCTGGCGCTGGGCCTCTGTATCGGTGGGCAGGCCATTGCCGCTGAATTGAAGGTTGGGTTTGTTGATGTAAAGAGTGCGATTGAAAACACAAAGCAGTACCGTGTTGGGCAACAACGGTTGGAAGACATCAAGAAAACCAAGCAAAAGGAACTGGAGGCCATCAAGGATCGTATTACCAAGATGGACAAGGATTTAACCAGTCAGTCCATGGCCATGTCGCCGGACCGCTTGTCCAGGAAGCAACAGGACATTAATGACATGAAAAAGGAGTTCAAACGCAAGTTGCAGGATGCCCAGGAAGCAATGGCGCTTGAAAGGAATCGTATCCTTCAGGGTATCAACACGAAATTCGGCAAGAAGATACGTGAGTTTGGCAAAAAGAATAGCTATGATTTTATTCTGACCCGGCCTTCGGTTCTTTATGTATCTCCCACACATGATGTGACAAAACAGGTCACCAAGCTTCTCGATTCCGGCAAATAGTACTAGATGCTTCTTCGTGATATTGCCAACCTTGTAGGTGGCAAACTGGAGCATGGCGATCCTGAGACAGAAATTTCCGGTGTAAATATCCTGGAGCAGGCAGGGCCGGATCAGGCCTCTTTCCTGGCTAATATGCGTTATAAAACACAAGTCGGGATATCGCATGCCGGTGTTGTTTTTCTCAATGACAGGGTTTTTCCAAAGATATCCCGTCCGGTTATCCGGGTGGAAGATCCCTACCTGGCATTTACTCTTTTACAGCGTTATTTTCATCCTGGTAAACAGGCCAGCGGATCAAGGCATACATCAGCTGTGATTGATGTAACAGCCAGCCTTGCGGAGAATGTTGATGTCGGACCTCTGGCAGTCATTGGCAAACAAGTGAACATTGGGCAGGGCAGTCGTATTGGCGCAGGCTGTATCATCGAGGATGGAGCAAGTATTGGCAAATCATGCACCCTGCATTCCCGCGTTATGGTTGGCGCATCCTGCGAACTTGGAAATAACGTTATTTTACAGGCAGGTGCAGTCATTGGTTCTGATGGTTTCGGCTATGCATGGACAGGACGTGAGCATCTGAAAATCCCCCAGACCGGCCGTGTTCTGCTTGAGGACAGCGTGGAAATTGGCGCCAATACCTGCATTGACCGGGGAGCCATTGGCGATACCGTGATTGGCCAGGGGGTCAAGCTGGATAATCTGATTCAGATCGGACATAACGTAAAAATTGGTGCCTGCAGCATTATGGCCAGTCAGGTTGGCATATCGGGTTCCACGGTAGTTGGCCAGGGTTGTCAGTTTGGCGGACAGGTAGGTACGGCCGGGCATTTGCATATTGGTGACGGCTGCAAAATTGCTGCCAAAAGTGGTGTTCCGGGTGATCTGGAGGCCGGTGGAACCTATGCCGGTATTCCGGCTATGCCGCATCGTCTCTGGCTAAAAGTGTCCGCCATTATGTTGCGTTTGCCGGAGCTGTGGAAAAGATTCAGCGGCGCTGTGGGAAAACAGGGATTATCCTGAGCTTTGCAGTTAATTTCTTGAGAGGTGTCTATGTCCGATCTGAATATTGATGCGATTATGAAGCTGCTTCCGCACCGTTATCCATTTTTACTGGTGGACAGGGTGCTGGACTTTGAGGAAGAGAAATTTATACGCGCCATCAAGAATGTGACCTATAACGAACCTCAGTTTATGGGGCATTTCCCGGATTATCCGGTGATGCCGGGTGTGTTGCTGGTGGAAGGAATGGCTCAGGTTGGCGGATTGCTGGCCTTTCAGTCCATACCCAAGGACAGGGAATATCTGGTTTATTTTACCGGTATTGACGGTGTTCGTTTCCGCAAGCCGGTACGTCCGGGGGATCAGGTGGTGTATGAACTGACCCTGTTGCGTCGTCGTGGTTTGATGTGGAAATTTCACGGACAGGCGCTGGTGGACGGCGAACTGGCCTGTGAAGGTGATTTAATGGCAACCATGATGCCCAGAGATGAGGTAGGCTGATGTTTCACCCTACGGCGGTGATAGCAAAAGGCGCCGAAATCCATCCGGACGCTGCGATTGGTCCTTATTGCGTACTGGGGGAGCATGTCCGTATCGGTGCTGATACCGAACTTGTTTCGCATGTGGTGGTGTCAGGTCATACAGAAATTGGCGAAAGAAACCGTATCTTCCCGTTTGCAGCTATTGGCAATGAACCCCAGGATTTGAAATATCACGGTGAGGCTTCCCGTGTGCTGATTGGCGATGACAATACCATCCGTGAAAATGTGACTGTGAATACCGGCACGGAAGGTGGCGGTATGGTTACGCGCATTGGCAATCAAAACATGTTGATGGCATATGTTCATGTGGCGCATGACTGCCAGATTGGTAATGATGTTATTCTTGCCAACTGCGCCACTCTGGCCGGGCATATCGAGATTGCGGATGGCGTGATTGTCGGCGGTCTGTCCGCCATTCACCAGTTTGTGCGAGTTGGTCGCTATGTGATGATTGGGGGTATGTGCGGCATCAACAAGGATGTTCCGCCATTCTGCCTGGTTTCGGGAGGTTACCGGGCTGAACTGAGTGGGCTGAATCTTGTGGGCCTGAAGCGCCGCGGGTTTTCACTTCAGGATGTTAAGCTTCTGAAACAACTGTACAGAATACTGTTGCAGAGTAATGAATCCCTTGCAGACCGGATTGAACAGGCACAACCCGTGGCGGGTGAGAACTCACATGCCAGAGAAATGCTTGAATTTATCGGCAGTGCGCAGCGTGGGCTGGTTGTTCACAAACGCGATGGCGGGTAACAACTTATGCGCCCTGAATAGTTGCGATGACAGGAAAGAAAGAAGCGCCAATTTCCAGACTGGGTCTGGTGGCGGGTTATGGTTCTTTTCCTCTGGAGCTTGCGGCCAGTCTTCAGAGCCAGGGTGTGGAGGTTCATACCGTTGCCGCACGGGAAGAAACATTTCCCGAAATTGAGCGTTATTCAACATCAACCTGCTGGCTGCATGTTGGTCAGCTGGGAGGCATGATACGGGCGTTCAAGGCTGCCGGAGTGGATGCTATCGTTTTTGCCGGCAAAGTGCGCAAGCTTCATCTGTTCCGAAATTTCCGTCCCGATCTTACAGCGATTAAAACACTGGCGAGAATACCGGATCGCAAGGATGATACGCTGATGAATGCCATTGCGGATGAGGTCATCAGGGCGGGCATTGAGGTGCTGCCACAAACCGAGTTTGCAGGTGAAATGCTGGCCGGGGAAGGGTTGTTGTTTGGACCGAAACCTGCTAAATCATCCTTCCACGATATGGATTTTGGTTATATTCAGGCGCGAGGGGTTGCGGCGCTTGATATCGGTCAGACCGTTGTGGTGCAGGACGGGGCCGTACTGGCCGTGGAGGCAATTGAAGGCACCGATGAAGCGATTACCCGGGGAGGTTCGATGGGTAGTGGCAAGGCTGCGGTTATCAAGGTGGCCAAGCCCGGGCAGGATTTACGTTTTGATGTTCCGGCCGTCGGTCCGGATACTCTTGAAATCATGCATGCCTCCGGGTGCAATGTGCTGGCTATTGAGGCTGGAAAAACACTCATTCTGGAACGACAAAAAGCAAAAAGAGTTGCAAAGCAATACGCAATATCCGTATTCGGCATGCGCGGCGACTCCGGTTAATCTACAAGCCTGAACTATATGCGTATTCTGATCAGTGCCGGTGAGGCTTCGGGGGATATGCATGCGGCGGCTGTTATCAATGCCCTGAATGTCCGAT
>CAZJRL010000007.1:13729-26895 GCA_964548425.1 uncultured Zetaproteobacteria bacterium
GAGGCTTCGGGGGATATGCATGCGGCGGCTGTTATCAATGCCCTGAATGTCCGATACGAGCATCTTGAAATAGCAGGCATTGCCGGTCCGGCAATGGCGCAAGCGGGCTGCGAAACACTGATTGATATGAATCAGCTGAATGTGATGGGCGTGAGTGATGTGTTACGGGCATTGCCGCGCATTCGGCGCATCAGAAATGATATTCTTGAATGGGCCGGCGACAACAGGCCAGACATCGCCATCCTGGTGGATTTTCCGGGGTTTCATATCAATCTGGGTTCACGATTGCGAAAACTGGGCATTCCGGTGTTACAGTATATTGCCCCCAAACTCTGGGCCTGGGGGGCATGGCGGGTGGGGCGGCTGAAGAGAGCTCAGGACAAGCTGGCATGCATTCTCCCGTTTGAGCCCGAGTGGTTTGGGGCGCGCCATGTTGAGGCCTGTTATGTCGGTAATCCGAGTGCGGCTGTATGTGCTGTCGGGTGGAGCAAAAGCGAATTCAGACAACGGCTTGGGTTTGCACAGGATTCGTCTGTTCTGGCCATCCTGCCGGGGAGCCGTCCTTCCGAACTGGCCCATCATGTGTCACTGCTGGCAGAAGCATGGAGAATGATTCAAATTCAGTGTCCGAATGTACACTGCGTTGTCCCGCTGGCACCGGGAGTGGATCAACGATTGTTGGAGCCTCTGCTTCAGCAGGGCGCTGTTCCACTTGGCCGAATGGAGGAGAAATTTGCACTGCGGGCAGATGCCGCCATTGCGGTGTCGGGTACGGTAACACTGGAACTGGCGTTGTGGGATGTGCCCACGGTACTGGTTTACCGCAGCTCGCCGCTGACCGTGTTTCTGGCAAAGAAGGTCGTACGTGTGCCGTATATCGGCCTGGCGAATATCCTGTTAAATACATCCGTAATGCCCGAATTGATTCAGGAGGAGGCAACGGTGGAAAATATCGTTCGATCTGCATTGCCTTTACTCAGGGGGGGGGAGGAGGCCATGCGGCAATGGAACATGTTTACCGAATTGCGCGCGATACTTGGCGGCGATGATCCTGCCAAAGCGGTTGCGGCAATGGCCATACGCATGGCGTCTGCGTAACAAGCTGTCCGATGACTCAAAAGCGTTTACCGCAAAGTTACCCCAGGGCACCCTCTCTTGCGCAAGCGCAATTCACCTTGGCGCAAAGTTACGCAGATTTTTTGTGAGCGGGGCTTACCTGCGGCGGCGAAAGAACTCCCGCAGTATGAAGCTGCACTGTTCAGCCAGTATACCGCTTGTGATGTCCGGCTGATGATTCAGCCGAACGTCGGAAAGCATTTGATAGACTGATTCAACAGCGCCGGTTTTGGCATCACTGGCGCCATAGACAACACGTCCGATACGGGCATGAATAATGGCTCCGGCACACATGGGGCAGGGCTCCAGCGTGATATAAAGGGTGCTTCCGGGCAGACGATAGTTTTCCATAGCATTACAGGCTGCCCGGATGGCGCGTATTTCTGCATGCGCGGACGTATCATGCAGCGAAACGGGCGCATTATATGTGGCAAATTCCCGGCCATCCTCTGTTACCAGTAATGAACCGACAGGTACTTCTCCATATTTCTCAGCAATAACAGCTTGTTGCAATGCTTTATTCATGTAATGATTGTCGTTCCTTTCCGTCATGCTCAAGCTCTCAATCGTGGATCAAACATGTCCCTTAAACCCTCACCCAGCAGATTATAACCCAGAACGGTCAACAGGATGGCCATGCCAGGGTACAGTGAAAGCCACCATGCAATCTGAATATTATCCTTGCCATCGGTCAGAATATTTCCCCAGGAGGCATCGGGTGGCTGTACGCCAAGTCCAAGAAAAGAAAGACCGGACTCAATGAGCACGGCTCCGGCAATACCCAGTACGGCGGATACAAGAATCGGTCCCATGGCATTGGGTAGCAGGTAGCGCCAGATGAGCCGGGGGCCTGAAACGCCAAGGCTTTCCGCCGCCATTACAAATTCACGCCGGCGCAGGGACAGCAGTTCCGCCCGCACGAGTCTTGTCACCCCCATCCATGATGTCAGACCAATGACAATCATGATATTCCAGATGGAAGGTTCGAGAAAGGCAATCACTGCCAGAATCAGAAAGAATGTCGGGAAGCACAGCACCATGTCCGTAGTGCGCATTATCATTGCATCCGTGCGTCCTCCCGCATAACCGGCCATGGCGCCCAGCATGACGCCAACAGCAATGGCAATACCTACCGCTACGAATCCCACCGATAAAGATACTCTCGCTCCAAACAGCATGCGTGAAAATACATCACGTCCCAGTGTGTCCGTTCCACACCAGTGTTTCCATGAAGGGGGAAGAAGAATGGATTGTACATCAATGGCCGAAGGGTCATAGGGCGCAAGCCAGGGAGCCAGTATTGCCAGAACAGCTATGGAAGAAACGATCAATCCCCCTGTCAGCATCAGGGGGTGTTTGAACCACAAAGAGACAGAGGCATGAAGGTGATGATTCATCTTCCACCTCCGTGCCGGATGCGTGGATCCACCCATGCATAAGCAAGGTCGGCCAGCAGGTTGCCCAATAATGTCAATACGGCGCCAATCACGGTAATTCCCATCACCAGCGGATAATCACGCGCCAGTACAGCGCCATAGAACAGCAGGCCCATGCCGGGGATTGAGAACAATTGCTCAACAATGACGGAGCCGCCAATCAGACCGGGGATTGAAAGGCCAAGCAGCGTGATGATGGGGATCAGTGCATTTTTCAGTGCATAGCGATAGCGGATACGTGATTCCGGTACACCCATGGCGCGTGCTGTGGTCACATAGTCGGCACGAATGACTTCCAGCATGCCGCTGCGCATAAATCGGCTCATGCCGGCCAGACCGCCAATGGCGGACACAAAAACAGGCAACAGCAGGTGTTTGGCCAAATCGCCCTGTTGTTGCCAGAATCCCATTTGCCGCCAGTCATAGTCATGGATGCCGGAAATGGGCAGCCATGAAAGCTGTACGCCGAAGGCAATCATCAACAACAGCCCCAGCCAGAAAGAGGGAATGGCAAAGCCGATAAATACAAACACGGTCATGCCACGGTCAAACCACGAGTCTCTGTGTGCCGCAGACAGTACACCAATGGGAATGGCGATGAAAAAAATGAAGGCCATGGCCAGCACGTTGATCCAGATGGTGATGGGCATGCGTTCCGCAATCTTGTCAAGAACGGGACGGTGATCCGCGGCAAAGGACTGTCCGAAGTCAAGTGTGGAAAGCCGTTTTAACCAGGCCCAGTATTGTTCATATAATGGTTTGTCCAGACCATAGTAGGCACGCAGACGGTTGATGTCCGCGGCGGATACTTTGGGGTTAAATTCCTGGCCGGCGATGACCGGCTCGCCCGGTGCTACATGCATGATGGCGAAAGAGATAAGGGTGATGCCAAACAACAGTGGAATCATCCCGGCCAGCCGTTTAAAGAGATAACTTCTCATGATGACTTCATGATTTTCATGTGCTTCATGATAAAAAATCCTGTGCGCTTTGCATCAGAATATTCCCTGGCGGCTGACTAACGCTCCTCAACAGGAACGTAGTGTACGCCATGATCGCCGATATAAATCTGGACGGGCCGGTAAATCCGGTTGTTGACCAGCATTTCCCGCCAGTGCGCCAGCCATCCGGCAACACGGGCAATGGCAAAAATCGGCGTAAACAGGTCCGTCTCAATACCCAGCTTGCGATAAACAATGCCGGAATAGAAATCCACATTCGGGCATACACCCTTGGCCCCCAGCGTACTTTCGGATAATTTCTCAATACGCCTGGCAATTGCGTAGGTCGGATCCTCCCCATATTCCCTGGTCAGCTCGCCATACAGCTCCTGCAACAGTGTTGCCCGCGGATCCTTGGCTTTGTAAACACGATGCCCGAGGCCTGAAATTTTTTTCCTGTTCTGTAATTTTCTGTTTAAATAATCTTCGGCATTCTCAACCGAGCCGATCTCATCAAGCATGTCGAGTACTTCCTCATTGGCTCCACCATGTAGTGGTCCCGAGAGCGTACCGACCGCCGCACTGATAACGGTATAGGGGTCTGCCAGCGTGGAGCCTGTCACCATGGCGGAGAACGTGCTGGCATTCAGAGTGTGTTCGGCATGTACAATCAGTGCTACATCCATAATGCGTTCAAGCAGGGGCTCCGGTTCCTTGCCGGTCAGCATGTACAGAAAATTAGCCGCATGCGATAAATCGTCCCGGGGTGGAATCGGGTCGTCTCCCCGGCGCATGCGTGCGTGCGCGGCAACCAGAGTCGGCATCTTTGCAATCAGGCGGATGCTGGAAAGATGCACCATGTCTTCATCCGCCTGTTTCGTATCAATATTCTGTTCAACGGGGTAGAACATCCCTAACGCCGCTACGCTGGACTGCAACGCATCCATCGGGTGCGCGGACTCGGGGAAGCATTTGATCATATCACGAATACTGTATTTGATACGCCGGTGTTGCCGGAATTCAGCTGCAAATGGCTTCAGTTCATCGGCTTTCGGAAGGTGTCCATACAGCAACAGGAAACATGTCTCCTCAAAACTGCTGCGCTTGGCAAGCTCCTCGATATCAATGCCCCGATATTCCAGACGCCCGTGTTTGCCGTCTACAAAGGAAATACTGGACTCGGCGACCGGTATGCCATCCAGTCCCGGTGCATAGCAGGCAATGTTTGGTTCTCGTGTTTTTATACGTTGTCCGGGCATCTGAATAACTCCTCCAGCGTAACTTCGGGTTGTAGGGCAGGGGGGTTATCCCCTGCTATGTTTGGCAGGCCATAAAGAGCAGCCCTACAGGTTCGGGTTGTTTTTTTTATGGGCGCTGATCTTGCAAGAAGATCAAAAGACTTTCACCACAGAGTACACAGAGAACACAGAGAATGTCAAAATCTTTATGTTTTGGTTTGCATGGTGGTTCCATTCCGAAAATGGGCTCAAAGTGGGAAAGCCGAGAAGGTGAATCGCGTAGCGAGACGAAGTCCCGCGAAGGCGGGAGAGACTCCCCCGGGGGATCGTCGCTCGCGAGTTTTGCAATTGGTTAATACGATTGAATCAATCGCCGGATATCCTTTGTTTGTACATCTTCAGCAACAAATGCATCGCCAATATCCCGCAGTAATATGAAACGGATGCGTCTGCCCACATTTTTCTTGTCATGTCCCATCGCGTCCAGCCATACATCGAATGGAAACGAAGGAATATCAACGGGTAACCCGACCTTTTGATATAATGTCCGGATTTTATCCTCCAGTCCGGGTGCTGCGTGGCCTGCCTGTTCGGACAGGCGTGCTGCCATCAACGTGCCCAGCGCTACGCCCTCACCATGCAGGTATGTCGTATAATGTGTCATGGTCTCGATAGCATGCCCGAATGTGTGACCGAGATTGAGCAGGGCACGATTTCCCTGCTCCGTTTCATCAGCCATGACTACCTCGGCTTTGTGCCGGCATGCGGTGAAGATGAAATCTGATATCGTGTTTGTGTCCAGATTCAGCAGGGCACCCATGTTTGCATTCAGATGGGTGAACAGTGCCGCATCCCGGATCAGGCCATATTTGATGCCTTCGGCGAATCCTGCCCGCAGTTCACGTGTTTCCAGCGTTTGCAGCACACAGGGGTCAATTTGCACCAGACGCGGCTGATAGAAGGCACCGATCATGTTCTTGCCATGCGGGTGGTTGACCGCTGTTTTGCCACCAACGCTGGAATCAACCTGTGCCAGCAAAGTGGTTGGAACCTGAACATAAGGCACGCCCCGGCGGTAGCATGCAGCCGCAAAACCGGTCATATCCCCGACTACGCCGCCACCCAGCGCGATGACCGGTTCGTTGCGGCTCAGACGCGCCTGCATCAGGGCATCCAGTATCATGCTCCACGATGCAATCGTCTTGTGTTGTTCACCGTCGGAAAGGATACACCGGGAGACATACCAACCGTTTGAGGCAAGGCTCTGTTTTATCCGTTTCAGATAGAGGGGAGCAATGATATCATTACTGACCACCATACAGCGTTCACAATCCGGAAAGAGAGCTGCCAGCGCAGCACCTGTAACATCCAGACAGCCCGGTTCAATGTGAATATCATAGGAACGCGTACCAAGATCAACATGGTAGATGCGGGTTGTTTTTTCTGTATTCATGTGGCTATCCTGTCAGAAAAAGAGTGTCGGTATCCAGCCGAAATCCATTTCCCTAGTATGAACGCATCAGATTCGTGTCAGTCGGATGCCGCAACCCGATTCTCCTGTCCCGGCTGGTTTTGCAAAATCTGTGGAGTCAGGAAGATGAGCAATTCCGTTTTGTTATCCTTTCGGATGTTCTTTTTGAACAGCCAGCCAAGAATCGGAATTTTGCTGAGTCCAGGAACGCCATTGGTCGTGTTCTGCCTGTCACGCGTATAAATACCGCCAATCACAATCGTCTCGCCGTTATCCATGAATACATCCGTTTCAATCGTTTTCGTATCAATAATGGGGTTTCCGGCGACCGCCGGTGAGTCCGAAACGGAATCCTTGGTTACCAGAAGATGCAAAAGAAGACTACTCTCCGCCGTAATTTGTGGTGTGACTTCCAGACTCAGATTGGCTTTCTTGAATGTGATATTCGTACCGTTCTGGCTTGTCGACAGGAATGGCACATCCTGACCCTGGCTGATGGTCGCTTTCTTCAGATCCATGGTGACGATGCGCGGACTGGAAATAATTTTTATTTTCTTGTCCGCCTCTGCCGCCGAAAGCTCCAGATTGAGATTGAAGGCGTTATTCAGCGCCCCGATGGCCAGCCCGATCTGCCCACCGGCACCTGCGCCCACCGCAGCCGGCAGGTCCACCAGGAACCCGCTCGCACTTACGCCAGCACTTGGGTTCGTGTTCAAACTGGCAGTACTACCCAGCGTATGCTTGACTTTACCGCCACTGCCATTCACCTGGCCGCCCCAGCGAACGCCCAGGTCACGAGAAAAGTTATCCGTTGCTTCGACAATACGGGCGGAGATCAACACCTGTTTCTGTGGCCGGTCAATTCTTGCGATCAGTCGTTTGATATTGTTGATCACCGTTTGCGTGTCATGGACAATCAGGGTGTTGGTACGGTCATCCACCAGAACGCTGCCCCGCGTACTGGATAAACCGAGATTTCCCGATGCGCCGCTGCCTTTGCCGGAAGCCGTGCCGCTGCTTCTGGCGCCTGCCAGTATTTTTTCGATATCAGTCACCTTGGCATAACTCAGGGATATAAATTCGGTTACCAGCGGTTCAAGATTCTGGGTGGTTTTTTGCGCCTGCAAACGTGAAGCATTTTCAGCCTGCAGTACCTTTACGGGCGCAATGCGCATGACATTGCCGGACCGTTCCTTGCCCAGGCCCCGCGCCGATAAAATCAGGTCCAGCGCCTGATCCCAGGGAACATCCACCAGATGCATGGTCAATTTTCCACGAACATCATCGGACATGATAATATTCAGGTCGCTCATCTCGGCAATCAGTTTCAGTGCATTCTGGATATCAATATCCTTGAAATCGAAGGTAACCTTCTGGCCTGTATAGGCGAATTTCTCATCACCCTTGATACCACTGCGCGCAATCGCGATATCCTTTGGCATTAGCGTAAGTGTCAGCACATTACCCTGCTGGAAGGAGGATATTTCCACCTTTTCCCGCAATCGGGCCACGACACGCACCTGATTACCTACCGTATAGGTGTCCACCTGCCTGACGGGACCGGGAAAATCGCGCACATCCTGTGTGCGCTGTTGCCCGGCAGCCAGCGATGCCTTTTTGATATCCAGCACGACATTGCCCTGTTTCTCATAGACATTCACAACAGGATTGGTGACATCCGTACGGATTTGCAAGTGTGCTACACGGTCATCCGGCCGGAAATGCACATCTTCGACCTGTACCAGGGGTGTTTTGCTCCCGACCGTGGTGGTACCACCGCCAAAGCGTACAATCATTTGCTGCCTGCTGGCATCAATCTGATGACTTTCCCGACCGCCCCTGACCAGATTTACAACCAGCCGCACACGCCCGGCATCCTGTCCAACAGTGACGCTGCGAACCTTCTGAGTGGCTACGGTATAATGTTCCCTGGGCAACATGGATTTTGCACCCCATAAATCCAGAATCAGGGTATGCCCCTGATTGGTTATAAAAGCATCGTGACTGGCATCCATGTGGTCACCGCGCAATATCAGCTCGGTCACAGACCCGCGATCATGAATATCAATATCCTTCAATATTGCCGAGGAGGCTGCCCCGTTCCTGCCTGTTCCTGCATCTGTTGCCGCGAAACGCACAGTCAGGCTATTGTCTGCTTCCCTGACCTTGTAGGACAGCGCATGATCCATGCCGATTTCTATCCGCACGTCTTTACCGGAAACAACCGGGAACACGTTATTGATGCCCGGATGACCATCATGCAAGGGCTCCAGCCCTTTCTTCAGCGATGCCCCGGGGATATTGATCACCAGCCGTGCAGGTGCCGTAAGGTCAAACAGTTCATAGGTCAGTGGCGCATCCGCACGAATTGTGACCACATCACCGGTGGGTGACTTTTGCAGGCTGATATCATTCACCTGAACTGCCCTTGCGGAAAATGGCATCAGAAAAAAGGCCAGGGCAAAACACGCCGTTATGATGTGACACCAAGGATTCATTTTTACACAGGTTTGCATGATTTACCTCCCGGCGCCTTTATGGCGCCCACGGGATTTTTTCTTTCTGTTACCCTCGATAAAACGATAGGTCACAGCCTGTCCCGTTACGGTTAACTGACCTTTGGTTTCTGACGTTGCCAATGTCAGATTCTTTACATCCACGATACGTGGCATTTGACCCACCCGTTTAAGAAATGTTACCAATTGCCGGTAGGTTCCCGTTACGCCGAAATTTACAGGTACTTCGGCATAAAACTGTCTATCTACTTCTGCCAGTGGCTTGAATGTAGAAAATTCCAGACCGGAATTCTTTCCGGAACGGGACACCCCCTCCAGCAGATCAGGAATCTGGGACTTTCTGGGGAGTATGTTCAGTGCCACCCTTAATTGTTTCTCCAGCGCGGCGAATTCTTTTTTCTTACGTGGCAGATCCCTGGCCAATTTTAGATTTCGTGTGAGAATTTTCTGCTGTTGATCCACATTCTTCTGAACCCGGGCAATTTCATCCTGTAATGGCATCCAGCCCAGATATACGTATACAGCGAGTATCAGGATAAAACTCGCTGCCAGTACAATCGTCTTTTTCCATAACGGAAATGGAAGGATAGGACGCAACACTTCAAGCTGACTGATATTCAATGTGCCAAACATTACGATGGCTTACCCCTTGCCGGGTTGGCGGGCGGATTCGCAGAAGTCGTCCGCTGCATTTTCATGGAGAAATTCCGCACCGGCACCTGACTGATGGTCTGCCGTTGAATCACCTGGAGGCCGACTCCGGAGAACTCCGCTTTATGATCCAGAGCACGCATAAAATTGGCTATGGCCCTGTTACTTTCGCCCAGGCCGGTTAATTCAATATTTCCTCCGGAATCTACGAGGCTTAGTAACCACACATTCTCCGGGATAGCATGGGATAAAGCCAGCAGTGTTTCCAGACTACGAAAACGCCCATGCTGCAATTGATCCACCAGAGCCAGCTTTCGCTGCACGTTCGCCCGCAATTTATCCAGATTTCGTATCTTGCCGATCTTCTTACCCATCAATCTGTTCTGTGCATGCAGTGAGGCAAGACTATATTTCAAACCGGTCAATGCGGATGAAGTATAAAGATGAATTCCCAGACTTATGAGTATCGCCAGCCCTATCACGCCCAGTGCTGCCGCGATATGCTGTAATATCTGGTGCTGGCGGCGCATACCGCGATAAGGAATCAGGTTGATGCGAATCATGTGTCGAAACTCCGCAAGGCAAGCCCTATTGGTACCATCATCATGGGGCCAATTTTGCTCAGATAATCCATATCAAATTTTCGTTTGGAGACCTTGATGGTGGGGAACGGGTTCAGTACCCTGGTTTCAATACCCAGCCGATGCTCCAGTTCCGTTGCAATACCCGGAACCAGAGCCGTGCCACCGCTCAGTAACAGTTTTTGCACGGGATGGCTGGCATGACTTGCGGCATAAAAATCCAGCGAGCGCACCATCTCGGATGCCAGTCCTACATAAAATTTCTCCAGCGCTTCCGACTTGACGCCGGAGAAATTATCCCGTTTCATCTGATCCGCGGCTTGAAAACTGATACTGTGCGCTTTCTGGATTTCTTCTGTCAGATTGTTGCCGCCATAGAACTGGTCGCGTACAAAAGTCATTTGTCCATTATGCAGGATATTGATATTAATCAGATTTGCGCCAATGTTCACCAATGCATGCGTATGCACTTCTTCAGGGTCCGGTAGCGGTCCGATGGCGTCTTCCCCAATCTGGTCCGCTAACAATTCGGCGACATTTTCCAGGGTGAATACCGCACAGTCTACGCATTTGGCTGTCAATCCCGCTTCATTCAGCACCAGTTGATAGTCCTCAATAACCTCACGTTTGCAGGCTGCCAGCACCACCTGCATTTGCATCTCATCGCCTGGCAGTTCACCCAGTATCTGGAAATCCAGATACACATCATCAATCGCATAAGGAATATGCTGGTCTGCTTCGAATTCAATCTGTGATTCCAGTTCAAATTCGGTCATGGTTGGCATGGGAACTGTGCGGATAATCAGGGCATTACCCGAAACGACAAATGCTACATTACGGGTTGAAGGGCGGCTTATTTCAATTGCATCCCGTAGTGCCTGCGACACAGCCATAGAGTCAATAATAGTGTTTTCCACAATAGCATCACGCGGTAGTGAAACCATGGCCATGGATTTTAACTCGTAGCCACCGCGCACACGCCCCAGTTCCACCAGCTTAATGCCTGTGGAACTGATATCCATACCCATCAGGGACTCGGATTTGCCGGAGAATAGCCTCACTTCCACCCCTTGGTTTAAGTCTTGCTCACACTGAGCTATGCAACTTACCTGTGTATAAATAAATAGTAAAGTCACATTCCTGTATATGACCGCGTGGTTCATTCGATACGCCGATATGGCTATCCGTTTACGCCGGAACTGTGTCTGCTGGCCAGTTGGGGTTTTTATAGGGCATGGAACCGGTGGCGCCGGCCGCGTTGAATACGTTCTCCGGAACATTTCTAATGAAACGTGCAATCAAATATGCCCGTCTTTTTCGACAGCATTCAGATTCAGAATATTCATGCACACCCAGATATGGAAATATCTGCCCGGAAACGTTTTTCATTTTTGCTCTTTCATGGGGATGTGGAAATTGAATCTTCTGAAGATCAGGAAATTATAAAATGAAGAAAAGTGGCTAATTATAGAGGGTGGTATTCCTGCCGGGAATCCCTGTAGACCGTGTATTTATGGCGAAAAAGGTAAACCACGTTCCCAGAATCGAAACGTATTTTTACCTGCATGTTTGGCTTGATACATGGCAGCATCGGCGAGCCTGACCAGCATGTCGCTGTTTTCGCTGTCTGTAGGGTAAGTGCTGATACCGATGCTGACGCCAACAAATTGTTTCCCGCCTGATAAGGAGAATGGCCGGTCCAGGGCGGCAAGCACTTTTTTTGCAACGGTTTTGACACTGGCCCGTGTTTGAGTGTTCATAAGGATGATCGTGAATTCATCACCGCCGATGCGTGCGATGGTATCCACCTCACGCACACAGCGGCGCAGACGGATTGCCACTTCTTTTAGCAACAGGTCTCCTGTTTCATGGCCAAGCGTGTCATTGATATCCTTAAAATTGTCAAGGTCTATAAATAATACAGAGAAATTTTCCTTGCGTCTGCGTGCCTGTGCCCGTGCATGCGTCAGATGGTCAAAAAAAAGAAAACGGTTGGGCAGCCCGGTCAGGCCGTCATGGTGTGCCATGAGTTTGAGTTGCTTCTCTATGCATTCGCGTTCCAGTTCGGCGCCGGCCCGCTCGGCAAAGATTCGCAAAATCTGTTCAAATTCACCTTTCCCGCTCATCGGCTTATCATCAATGATGCCTATATAGCCGGTGATATTGCCCGATGAATCCTGAAACGGGATCCCCAGATAGCTTTCCGCCGCTATCTCTTTAAGCCATATGTTGCCGGGAAATTTTTTCTGCACCCCTTTCGCAAAGAATAGGGTGTTCCCCTGTGTAATATTTGCGCATGGCGTGCCATCCAGGTTCCAGGTGGAGCCATGGCTGAGACCGGATGTTGTCCAGGTGGCCAGGGAGCGTGCCTGCGAGCTGTTTTCAGGCATTAACTCGGAGGCAAAGGTAACCCTGACTCCAGTGACAGCCGCCATATGGCGCACCAGGTCGCGGAAAAAATTTGCACCGGTTGATTTTGCCGTGCCTTCAATAATGTACCTTAGCCATTCCGCCGTCTGTCTGCGGATGGTGATATCATGACTGACTACCACTGCATGGGTAATTTCCCTGTCGGCATTGTAGTATGGATAGTACGTTGCATTGAAATAAGATAGCCCGTGCTTCGGAATATCAATGGAAAAATCTGCCTGAATGATATTTCCCGCAAAGCACTGATCGAAGCAGGGTTTAATGGCCGATTCAAATATCTTCTTACCCCATATATCAGCCACACTCTTACCCATAATTTCTTCCCGTGTTTTGTTAAGCGCCGATAAAAAGGGGTCATTAACTGCTTGGTAAATATAGTTTCTGTCGATGAGGTTCATGAAATCCCTGGAGGTGTTGACGATGAACTCGTAGCGCTTCCACATCTCCCTTATCGCTTCGGACTCGGTGGTGTAACTGCATGCAATGTCGGGTGGAAGTTCGGGTGTGCTGCTGGTAATCCTTAAATCCAGCATCCAGCCGTCGGGAGTTGTGTGTGTTCCCGCCAGGCTTTCTTTCATGATCTTTCCCATGGGACATAACACTAACATGTATCTTGAGTCAGTCCATGGATAATAAAGAAAGGCAAGAGCTGAATATTTACCACATAGCCCGGACTATTCATGAATAGTCCGGGCTATGTGGTGACTATGTAACGAAAAATCAGGGTGTCTTGGGCAGCTGTCCCTGCCGCACAGTAGATTTTTCCCAAGTTCGACAGATTGCTAG
>CAZJRL010000008.1:0-24706 GCA_964548425.1 uncultured Zetaproteobacteria bacterium
AAACTCCTCCGTACTGCGATGGCAGCCACGAGCAAATCAGTTTTTCAGCCAGTGGAAACAAGCCGCCTGCCTGTCCGGCTTCCGGAGAAGGGATACAACACGGTGGAACACTTTGTATAACGCCAGTGGAAAATGGTCCGCTACTGCTCGAAGGACCGGTCAGTATCCATGCCGTCGATGGAGAATGCATATTTCAGGGAGCGAAGGTTGCCTTATGCCGCTGCGGAGCTTCGGCTATGAAGCCATTCTGCGATGGCGCACATGCACGGATTGGTTTTAAGTCAAAATAGGCTCCCGGCACAATCAGATCTGCCTTTACCGCGCAAATTTCTGGTGCTGGTAATATGTCACCCGCTATGAAGCAGGCTTCACCCGAGATCCAGCATTGAATGTGGATGCAGGATGTGAGCATTTGGTGTGTATGGTGTTTCGAGAAATGACGTGGTCACCTTGTTGGCGATGAATCATTTCTCGAAATGCCAGACGGATCAAAGGGTTGCGGCATGCGCCGCATGTCAATGCCGAATCCTGGGCTTCACTGGCATGGGACATCATCCGCTTCCTGCTGTATTATACGCCGTAAAATGGCGTATTACGAACTGATGATCGAAACGCATTTCGCCGCAGCGCACAGCCTGCGCGATTATCCGGGTGATTGCGCCCGCCTGCACGGCCATAACTGGCGGGTGGAACTTTATGTGACGTGCAATGAACTGGATGAACTCGGATTGGCCGTGGATTACAAGGTGTTGAAACGCGAATTAAAGGATGCCCTTGCCAACTGGGATCACTACAATCTTAATGATATTTCGCCGTTTGATGCTATCAATCCAAGCAGCGAAAACGTCGCATGCATTCTGTATGAAACCATGGCAAAACGATTGAATGATGAACGTCTGCATGTTTCCCGCGTTGTTATTGGCGAGACTTGCACGGCGAGGGTCACTTACTGGCCCGGTTCAGCGTAACAAAGCAACACACTGCAACGGAGTCAAAAGTTATGCCGAAACAACACATCTACCGGATCAGCTTCGTAAATCAGGACAAGGCATATGAAATCTATGCTAGTCATGTCGGGCCATCTGATATGCTGGGTTTCATTGAGGTGTCACATCTGCAATTTGGAGAAAAGTCTTCCGTAGTACTCGATCCCGGTGAGGAAAGCCTGAAAAATGAATTCAAACGGGTTAAACGCACCTATATTCCCCTGCATTCTGTTATTCGCATCGATGAAGTGGAGAAACCGGGCCATGCCAAAATCACGGAAGTTCCCGAAGAAAGTAAAGGCAATGTCACGGCCTTTCCCATATTCACCCCCCCGCCGGATGGAAATCATGGGGCTTCATCATAATCATGGCTTAGGGAAGTTCCTGCTAACCGGACTACTCCTGCTTGCTACCAGCCAGGATGCGTTCGGCCACACACCGGCAGCTAAATCCGTCGTTATTGGAAATTTCAGCCAAGGCTCGTTAAAGGGCTGGGAACAGCATGCTTTTGAAGGCAGAACAATCTACCGCATTGAAAAGGATGACCATGGCACCATTCTGAAAGCCAGCAGTCATCACAGTGCCTCAGCCCTGTACCATAGAGTACACATTGACCTGACCCGGACCCCGTACATCCACTGGCGCTGGCGTATCAGACATATCCTGACCGGACCGGATGAGCGAGAAAAATCCGGCGATGATTTTCCTGCCCGCATTTATCTTATATCTTCCGGCGGCCTTTTCTTTTGGAATACAAAAGCCATCAATTATGTCTGGTCCAGCCGTGAACCACGTAACGCCATCTGGCCCAACCCCTTCACAGCGAATTCAATGATGCTGTCCGTTGAATCAGGCGCCATATACACCAGGCAATGGCGCAGTTATAAACGCAACATCCGCGAAGATTTCAAACATTTATTGGGCAGGGATGTGTCACATATTGATGCTGTAGCCATCATGACCGATACCGATAACACAAAATCAGATGCCAGAGCCAGTTACGGCGATATTTATTTTACGCAAAAATGATGTACAGCCGTGATCCGTTGAATATCATCGACCTTCCGGTGTAAGAAAACAGGATGTATGGAGAGAATATGGCAGATCATTTCGAAGATGAGCGATTGAAAAGCAAGGCACAGGAGTTGGAAAAACCTGCTAATGAGGTTTCTGAACCTGATCATCATACAGATGCGTTTGAGGATATAAATGCCTTGGTGATACAGGCTGATGAAAAAACCGGCTCCTCCATCGCACTCACTGATATGCCAGATGAAGAAGAATCCCCTGATATTTACAACCGCATTGAAAATGTAGTGGAACAACTGGATCACCTTGGAGATACGCCAACCGGTGAAAATACACCTGCAGCTCCAAATAAAAAAATTGAACTCACAGAAGCCGATTACGCGGATATTCCCTATTCGGAAAATCCCCTGGAATCGGCAGGTGAAACGGCGGACAACATATCGGAAACTGTCAGCGAGTCCGGAGAAGCGCATACATCCCAGGAGAAGCCGGACATTCCCGCTCAAAATAAAATACCGGAGGCATGGCCCACGGAGGCGCTGGCCGCTCCTTCTACGCCGCGGCCGCGCACAGGCATGGCAACGGCCTTTGGCCTGCTCGGCATTCTGGGCGCATCCGGTGCCCTGTGGGTAAACTCCACGCTATCTGATCGTATTGGCCAATTGGAAACACAACCGTCCAGCAGTCAGGAAGCTGCGACCGTTCCGAATCAGAGTGGGGAAATAGCCTTGTTAAACCGGCGTATGGATACACTTGAGACGACAGTCTCATCCCTCATGGCAATTGCCTCAAAACCAGTGCCTGCCGTGACTGCCCAGACAGACTCTTCTGATTTGCCAGTTATTCCGGTAGCCCCGGTGAAGCCGGTCATTGCTGACGTTCAAATGCCTTCCGGCAATCATCAGGGCATATGGGTGCTTAATCTCATTTCACTCAACAATGCCGTAGCAGCGGATCATGAGTTGAAACGCCTGCAACAGTTGGGCATTCATGCCGAGAACGTGAAAGCGGAAGTTCAGGGGAAAACGTGGTATCGAATCCGCATACCCGGCTTCGCCAGTGTCGAGGAGGCAACCCGGCAGCGTAAAATTCTGGCAAACAGGCTGGGTATTCATGATACATGGATCGGTAAACGCTAACTATTTTTGACTCGCTTCCCCACCTGCTCGCTACAATCCACCTTGCATATGCCGCATACCTGTATTTGAGTTATGAACTCCCTGCATCTGGAATCCTGGGCGCAGCCATGCGTATGCGAACCTCCAGCCCCCCTCCCCTGCGGTTAACCAGAGTCAGTTCTCCGCCATAACGGGCTATCGTCTCAGCGACAATGGCAAGCCCGACACCATGCCTTGCACCTGCGTCGGTACGGCTGTCATCAGCACGATAAAAACGCTCGGTGACATGCGACATGTGCTTTGATGCAATGCCCGGACCTTCATCACTTACATACAATTCTACATGACCATTCTTCCGCGCCGCATTCAGGCATACCTTGCCACCCTTCGGAGAATAGCGAATGGCATTATCCACCAGATTAGTCAAAACCCGGTGAAGATCATCGACATCCATGGGGAAAGACTGAACATCTTCATCTACATGTGTTTCAAATTGCACGTTGGCAGCGTGTGCAACCGGTTTGATTAATGCTCTGAGTTCAAGGACCACCTGCGGCAGGTTGCAACAACTGTCTACTCCCGGTTGCTTGTCGGTCAACTGATCAAATGTCAGTGTGGATTCCAGCAACTGATTCAGACGTTTTGCTTCCCGCACAATGGTTTCCGTCGCTTCCCTGCGTAATTTTTTATCCTTGCCAAAGGCTTCAATGGTCCGGGCATATCCCAGAATAGAGGTTAACGGCGTTTTCAAATCATGCATCAAATCACGCACCAGACGTTCACGTTGCACTTCCAGTTCACGTTGCTTGCTCACATCCAGACAAAGCAGCAATGCCTGTCCCTCACCCAGCGGCGCAAGCCGCACTGCAAGAATGCGCTCCTGCATGCGAATATCAGGCAGATCATAAGGTTCCGGAAGCTGCTGTATTGCCTTTTGAATGGCCTTGTTCCATTTAGGCTCCCGATACAGAGCCGTCACCGGTTGTGGCAAAGGAAAATCTTTTGGCAAGCGAAATACCCGTTGCGCCTGATAATTCAACGCCACCACATTACCCTGCATATCCAGCCGCAGGACAGCTTCGTTAATGGTCGCGAACAAGGCATCCATACGATCACTGCGCCGCTGCAAACGCCGGGAAAGATCCTCATGCTCCGACCGCAGGCGCCACAATTCCTGCTGCAATCTTTGCACTTGCCGCCCCCGCCACATGGCGTGCGCCCACCATGATAGCAATGGCAGCAATAACCACCACGCAGACATCATTTATCGTTTGGATTAAAGCGATAACCCATACCACGAATGGTTTCCACACTGTCACCGGCACCACATTTTTTCAGTGCCTTGCGCAAACGCTTGACAGTGACATCCACCGTCCTTGGTTCTACATAGGTATCCCGGCCCCAGACATGATCCAGCAAATAGTCGCGATTACGTGTTTTACCGGGTTTTTTCATTAACAGCTGTAACAACCGGTACTCCAGCGGGCGCAAGACTACACTGCATCCGTGGACAATAATTTCATACGCATCAGGGTTCATTTCGATACCCCCTTCGCTCAGGCGTTCTCCCTCAACCGGGCTGCTCCGGCGCAACAATGCCTGCACGCGCGCTACCAGTTCCTTCGGCTCAAAAGGCTTGGCCAGATAGTCATCCGCACCTTCATTCAGGCCCTGCACCCGCTCCGCCGTCTGCCCCAGCGCCGTCACCATCAGGACAGGAATCATTTCCTCCTGATTCGTCCTGCGAATAAACCGCAACACCCGCATGCCATCAGCACCGGGCAGCATACGGTCCAGAATCACCAGAATCCACGACTCTTCCTGCAACAGCTCAATGGCCTTGTTACCATCCGCACAGCAGTGCACCTTGTGACCGGCCGCTTCAATGTGCATCTGCATCAGGCGTGCGATTGGCGCATCATCCTCCACGATCAGAATTTTCTGTTTATGTTTACGGTCACCCATTTTGTTTGTCATGACCGGTTATCATGGAGATAACAGCCGTGGATGACAAGCAGATAGAGTGAGTATGGCATTTTCACACGGAGACACGGAGGCACGAAGATAAAACTGAAAAAATAAAAGGTTCTTTCGCTCTTCTCTGTGCCTCCGTGTCTCCGTGTGATCCGCGCCTTTTGCTTTGAATAGCAAAAAACATACTCGGCTATTACTCAGGCGCGCATGCCAAGAGCATAATCTCTGAGCGCCGCATATTCTACCTCCAGATTAAGTGCCATACGGGACAGTAGACGAAACATGAAACGCAGAAGTTGATGACCCATCACAGGGTCTTCAAGCGTAATCAAATTGAAATACATCCGTCTCAAAGTTAGCACCACCAGATCACCCTGTGCCGTTACCGTTGCCGAATGCGGCCTGTTTTCCAGAAATGAGAATAATCCGAAGACATCCCCGGATTTCAGTGTGGAATAGATATTACCGGATGCATCGCGTACGGAAACATTGCCGGCAAGCAACAGGTACATCGTCCGTTCGGATTCTGTGCCGGCTTCGTAAAGGATTGCACCCTTCTGAATATGCTGTTCCTCAAAACAGGAAAACAATGCCATGGCATCATTCACTTCCAGTTCCTGTCCCACAGGCATGCCACGGAAGCGGGCAAACCAGGGATTGGCGGAAATGGATGCGACCAATGCCGCCGTTCCGAAGTGTGTCATGTCAAATACCTCCTCATATCATCTTTTTCATTACTTCTCGTTTGATGACCGCAACTTAATACCCATACGTGACACAGGGATGTCATCTATGTGTCATGTATATGACACGGCATAGATGTCATACGGGTGACACATTCACTACTTACGGTTCGCTGCATCTTGATTCCAAGGAGGAAGTGAATGAAGTTCAATATGAAAAATTCAATTGCAGCTGCTGTGATTGCCATGGTTGGATTCACACCATTGGTCTTTGCCGGCGGCGTGCAGGTGGATAACAAGAGCCTGGTTGATGTCCTGCAAGCCAAGGGTGTACTGAGTAAGGATGAAGCCAAGGCCATCAAACACAACAATGAAGGAAAACTGAAATTTGAAGGAGAGGTGTTTGCTAACACTACGGCAAAAAAAGTTGAAGATGCCACTGGAACAACCAACAAAACTGAAGGTTTGGCTATTGATCGCGCCTATTTAACAGGTAAATACAGCTTCACTGATAACTGGATGATGCGTATTACGACTGATGTCCATCTGGATACCGCACTTGGCAGCAAGAACAACAACATCTTTCTGAAGTATGCCTATGTTCAGGGCAAACTGTATGGCGATGCTGTTGTGCTTCGCCTGGGCCAGTCCCACACACCGTGGATCGATCATGAAGAGCATTTGTGGGGTCACCGCTATGTTTCACCCGTATTTATCGACAAGCATGGCTTTGATGCTTCGTCCGATCTCGGTATCGGCCTGAAGGGTAAGTTAGCTAATGGTCTGTTTAAATACTGGGTGACCGAAACGGATGGCCGCGGTTACAGCCATCCGGGGCTGAATACAAACGGAACACAGGGAGTGCAGGGTTTTGATTTTGATAGCCGTGTCGGCATTTACCCGATGCCGGGGTTGACTATAGATTTTCAGTACCGTAACGGTTTCCTGGGGTCGAAGTTTTTCGATACAACCACAAAAAACACCACTGTAGGAAACAGAAGTCAGTTGTATCAGGCCATGGTTACCTATGGAATGGGGCACGATTACCGTGTTGGAGTGAACTATATTTACAACAAGGCTCGTAATAACACCACGGCTTTAGATACAAAGGATGACGGTTATTCCCTGTGGGGACGGGCTGGTTTTGGCGGTGGTTTTGGTGCTTTCGGTCGCTATGAATATGATAAAACTACCAAGACGGGCACATCGATTAAACAGAAGGACAACCGCTATGTTTTGGGGCTGGAATACAAGCCGGTTAAGCATGTTGCCTTCTCACTCGTGTATGACTACGACAAGGTAAAGGAGAAAGCCTTTACCACTGGCGCATTGCAAAAAACAACAACGTTTGGTTTGTTCTCAAACTTTAAGTACTAAAGTTGGCAATAGCCGAGGGTTATGCCCCGGTTAAAAGCCTTTTTCATTAAATAAAAAGGAGAAAAAACATGAAAAAGATAATTTTCGCAGCAGTATTGATTGCAGTCGGCACCATGAGCGCTGCCCCCGCAGCCGAGGCGGCAGCCACACTGAACGGTGCGGGAGCAACTTTTCCCTTCCCCGTTTATTCCAAGTGGGCTTATAGCTACAACAAGGAAACAGGCGTAAAACTGAACTACCAGGCCATCGGTTCAGGTGGAGGCATCAAGCAGATCAAGGCCAGAACCGTGGACTTCGGCGCTTCCGATGCACCGCTGAAGGCAGCTCAACTGGATAAGTTCGGTTTGATGCAGTACCCGATGATCATGGGTGGCGTCGTGCCGGTCGTAAATATTAAAGGTGTGAAAGCCGGTCAGTTAAAATTGACAGGGCGCAATCTGGCTGATATCTATATGGGTAAAATCACCAAGTGGAATGATGCGCGCATCGCGGTCAATAATGCCGGCCTTTCCCTGCCACATCAGGATATCAGCGTGGTACACCGTGCTGACGGTTCCGGCACCACATGGATATTCACCAATTACCTGACCAAGATCAGCGGTGAGTGGGCCGATAAGCTGGGTAATGCCAAGGCCGTTTCATGGCCTGTCGGCCTCGGTGGCAAGGGCAATCAGGGCGTAGCCGCTTTCGTGAGCAAGGTGGGTGGCTCCATTGGCTATGTCGAATATGCCTATGCATTACAGAACCATATGGCTTCGGTACTGCTTCAGAATCACTATGGCAATTTC
Source organism: uncultured Zetaproteobacteria bacterium (assembly GCA_964548425.1). Taxonomy (GTDB): domain Bacteria; phylum Pseudomonadota; class Zetaproteobacteria; order Mariprofundales; family Mariprofundaceae; genus JAUZQZ01. The sequence continues at coordinate 7,956 of CAZJRL010000008.1, forward strand.
GTTGCGCCAACATCCGCTAACTTTCAGGCTGCCGCCGCGGGTGCCGATTGGGCGCATGCCAAAGGTTACTACATGGTGCTGACCGATCAGCCGGGCGCAAATTCCTGGCCGATCACCGGTGCTTCCTTTATTCTGATGTACAAGACGCAGAACAACCCGGCGCAGGCCAGGGAAGTCCTGAAGTTCTTCGACTGGAGCTACAGCAATGGCGGGAAGATGGCCGAATCGCTGGACTATGTGCCAATGCCGGCAGCCGTAGCCAAAATGGTACGCGCTACATGGAACAAGGTGCTGCATGACCATTCCGGGAATGCCATCTGGAAGTAAGATGCGGAATTATTGAAACCTCTCCTCGGGTATCATGTCGCATCAGGAAAGGGCCGGGATCATCCCCGGCCCTTTTTCTTACAAACTATATTCAACCCGTTGAATTCCATTGCACGATGGCAGACTTGCAGTAAGTATTGCACGGGAAACTGAAGACAGGGGAGTCATTGCTACAGCATGAGAACTGCAACAAACAAAGCATGGGGCGATACTGCCTTTCGGGGGATAACGCTGACCTTTGCTGTGGGCATTCTCGTGCTGTTTGCCGCCATTGTGATCAACCTCTGGCACGAATCCTTACCATCTATTCATAAATTCGGTTTCTCTTTTCTGACCAGCAGCGCATGGAATCCTGTCAAGGATGATTTTGGCGCGTTGATTCCGATTGGCGGAACGCTGATTTCCACCATGCTGGCCATGCTGATTGCGGTACCTGTCAGCATCGGTGTGGCGCTGTTCCTGGCGGAACTTGCTCCCTCATGGATGAAAACACCATTTGGTGTGGCCATCGAACTACTCGCCGCCATTCCCAGCATCGTCTATGGCATGTGGGGGCTGTTCATTCTCTCACCGCTAATGGCCGACCATGTGCAGCCATGGCTCTCGGCACATTTCGGATTTCTTCCCTTCTTTACCGGCGCCCCCATGGGTATCGGCATGCTTACAGCAGGTCTGGTGCTGGCGCTGATGATTCTACCCTTTATCGCATCAGTCACACGCGATGTGTTCCTGATGGTGCCGCAAAATCTTAAGGAAGCCGCCTATGGCATGGGTTGCACTACATGGGAGGTGGTGCGCGATGTGATGATCCCCTACGGCAAGAAGGGGATTGCCGGTGCGGTTTTTCTCGGCATGGGCCGTGCACTGGGGGAAACCATGGCCATCACCTTTGTGATTGGCAACGCCTACCACCTGTCATGGTCGCTGTTTGCGCCCGGCAACTCCATTGCCTCAACATTGGCCAATGAGTTTACCGAAGCGGATACCGACGTGTACCTGTCTTCGCTGGTTGAACTGGGACTGGTGCTGTTTTTGATCACCTTTATTGTTTTGGGCATTGCGCAAATGTGGCTGCGAAAAGGAAATTCGGGGGGTGGTCAATGATACGACGGAAGCGACGGATGCTCACCAACCGTATCGTTCTGACCGTATCCGGTATGGCGGCTGCGCTGGGGCTGATCATGCTCACATGGATTCTAGGTGATGTCGCCATTCGGGGTATTTCCGCCATTAACTGGGAATTCTTTACCGAATTGCCCACCCCGCCCGGTATGGAAGGAGGCGGCCTTGCCAACGACATTGTCGGCACCCTGTTGATGACGGTAGTGGCTACGCTCATATCCGTGCCTTTTGGTGTGATGGCCGGTACATGGCTGTCCGAATTCGGTCGGGAATCAAAAATTGGCCAGGTGATTCGATATTTCTCGGACATTTTGGTCTCGGCCCCGTCCATCGTCATCGGCGTGTTTGTTTATCTTATTATGGTACGGCCCATGGGCCATTTTTCCGGCTGGGCAGGGGCCGTATCGCTGGCCATCATTATGTTACCGGTCGTGTCGCGTACCACGGAGGAAATGCTCAAGTTGGTACCGCATGAATTGCGTGAAGCCGCTCTGGCGCTGGGTTCGCCCTACTGGAAGATTATGCCACAGGTCATTTATCGGGCTGCTGCCGCAGGTATGATGACCGGTATCATGCTGGCTGTAGCTCGCGTGGCAGGTGAAACCGCACCGCTGCTATTCACGGCCATGAACAGCCCCTACTGGATGGAAAGCATGAATGAGCCGATGGGAAATCTCACGGTTACATTGTTCAACTATGCCATGAGTCCCTACGATGACTGGCAGCAGCTTGCATGGGGTGCGGCATTTCTGATTACCATGGCCGTACTGGTTACCACTATTTTCACGCGGCTTGTGCTGCATAAAAGGAGCAGGCATTGACCCCGGAAGTCCCCGCAGAACAGGAAATATCATCCATATCCGTCATGCCAGACACGCCCAAAAAAGTGATTCAGGATGATGAAATCCGGAACAAAAGAATCAAACTGTCCGTGCGTAATCTTGATTTCTATTATGGTAATAAACAGGTGTTGTTTGGCAACACGCTGGATATTGCCAGAAACAGGGTAACGGCATTCATCGGGCCGTCCGGTTGCGGCAAATCCACCCACATCCGTACCTACAATCGCATGTTCGATCTGTACAAAGGGCATCGTGCCGAAGGTGAAATCCTGATGGATGGTGTCAACATCATTGATCCTAAAATACCCTCACTGGAACTCAGGCACAAGGTGGGCATGATCTTCCAGAAGCCCACGCCTTTCCCGATGTCCATCTCGGACAACATCGCTTACGGTCTGAAACTACATACCGGAATGAGCAGAAGCGATATGGAGGAGCGAGTCGAGAAAGCGCTGCGCGACGCAGCCTTGTGGGATGAGGTCAAGGACATGCTGGCCCAGCCCGGCACGGCGCTTTCCGGCGGTCAGCAACAGCGTCTGTGCATCGCCCGCGCGCTGGCCATTGAACCGGAAGTCATTCTGATGGATGAACCGTGCTCGGCGCTTGATCCCATTGCTACATCCAAGATTGAGGAACTGATTGACGAACTCAAACAGAAATTCACCATTGTCATCGTTACCCACAACATGCAGCAGGCGGCGCGCGTATCCGATTCCACTGCATTCTTCTATCTGGGGAAACTGATCGAGTTCGGTGAAACCAATACGCTGTTCACCGCTCCCGCCAAACAACAAACCGAAGACTATATTACCGGCCGCTTCGGGTAAGACCTTCTCAATGAAACTAGCACACAATCTTTCACCACAAAGGCACAAAGACACGAATATTTTATACTTTGTGACTTCGTGGTTCAATTTTTCCTGCTTATTCCCACTAAACCGGATTAGGAGATCAACATGCCCGAACATACATTGAAACGATTTGATACCGAACTGGATGATCTCAATGATCTGATTAATTCGATGTTCAAGATTGTGCGCAAGAACATCAAACAGGCGCTACAGGCTCTGATGGAAGGTGATGCAGCGTTGGCAAAATCCGTCATCAAACATGATGAGGCAGCCAATGCACTCGAAGTTCAGAGCGATGAAGCCGCCCGCAATCTCATCGTACACCATCAACCTGCCGCATCAGACCTGCGTTTTGTGTTTGCCGCCACCAAGATTGTCACTGATCTGGAGCGTATGAGCGATATGGCTGCCAATATCGCGGACAATGTACTGAATATTGAAGGCGCTACGCCAAAGAACCTTGCTTCCATCCCTGTCATGCAGGATCTGGTCCTTAATCAGTTGAAAAATGTCCGGCACGCCTATCTGGAACGTAGTGCACAGGAAGCGCAATCTATCATTGAACGCGATCATCTGATTAATAAGGCATTTGCCAACACCCAGCGTGTCATGCTGACTGTCATGGTAGAAAAACCCGTCAAAATCACCCAATGCATGGCGATCATCAATATCGCCAAAGTGCTGGAGCGTATCGGCGATCATATCACCAACATTGCCGAGATGGTGATTTATACCGATATCGGCCATGAAGTACGACACATTGATATGGAAGAACTCAGGAGACTTCTGGAAGAAGGAGACGATGACGACTAAGACGCTGGAAATAAATAAGTCCTTGGAATCCGCGCCCGGATTTGGGTCGGATTCGTCTGTTTCGATTGAGCAAAACCGCAGGCGTAGCGATAGCTACGGTAAGGATTTTGCGACTGAGAAACAGACGAAGGTGGCCTGAAGGCGGGATGTGGAAACGATGACTTATTCATTTTCAGTGCCTAACATATCTTCGTCCGGGGCAATACTGGCGGCGGCCATTGACGTTGGCTCCAACGCCATGCGTCTGTACATCGCCGGCCCGGATGTACAAGGTGATTTGAAAACCATTCATTATCATCGCGAACCCGTGCGCCTTGGACATGATGCCTTCACCCGGGGCCAATTTTCCAAAGGAACCATGGAAAAGTCCTTGCAGGCGTTTGAAACCTTCCGTTCCATCATTGACCGGCACCCGGTACAAACCGTCCGGGCTACGGGAACCAGCGCCTTGCGTGACAGTACCAATGCGGACGAACTCATCCACCGCATTAAAGATAAAACAGGTATTAAGATCGAGGTTATTTCCGGCGAAGAAGAGGCGCGGCTGATTCACCTCTCCGTTCATCACCGCGTTCCCGATATGAATAGCATGAAAACACTGCTGATTGATATTGGTGGTGGCAGTATAGAAATCACTCTGGCGAAACACGGCGATATTATTGCCCTGGAAAGTTTCAGGATGGGTACGGTGCGTTTGCTTGAACTGTTCCGGGATACATCCGGAGACGTAAAAAAACCTAAAATCATGCGTGAATACATTGCTTCCATGCAACAGAAAGTACGCGAAGAAATGGCTGGAATGCGCATTGACCTTTGCATTGGCACCGGTGGAAATATCGAAGCCCTGGGTGAGCTGGGTGTTTCACTTCTTGGCAACGATTCAAACCGCCGTCTTAGTTTCAAAGATATCGGGAAACTGGTGAAACACCTGCAATCCATGAGCTATGAGGATCGTGTTGACCAACTGGGACTGCGGCCGGATCGGGCAGATGTCATCATTCCGGCCGCAATTGCATTAAAATCTATTGTGGAACTGGCACGCCCTGCAATGCTGCTGGTTCCATCCGCAGGTCTGGCTGATGGCGTATTGCTTGATTTGCTGCAGGAGCAGAACACGGGTGGCAAAGTGCTGGCACATCAGGCAATCGCCTGGGCAAAGAGTATGGCGCGAAAATACCATGCCGACCCTGGCCATGCCCATCATGTGCGTATTCTGGTCCGAAAACTGTTTTCCCAGCTTAAAGATATCCACCAGCTGAATGACCGTGATCTTCTGTTGCTACAGGTTTCAGCCATTGTGCATGAGATTGGCATCACCGTGCGCCCCAACAAGCATCATCGCCATGCCTTTTATCTGATCAATGCTTCACCCATGGTGGGTTTAAGTACAAGTGAAAAAAAGCTGGTTGCTATCGTGGTACGATACCATCGCAAGCGGACACCGGACATCCATAACGAACCGTTTAGTGAGCTGACCGAAGCGCAACAGAAACGTGCGCTTCGGTTGAATGTACTGCTACGCCTGGCCATTGCACTGGACAAAGAGAGGCGTGGCAACATACGTGTCGTCCATCTGGACAATTCGGGGAAAATCAGCCGCCTGCAACTCGAGGGAAAAGGTGATTTATTGCTCGAACGCTGGGCCGCACGGAAGGAGGCGGCATGGTTTGAAGCTGTTTTTGGGCGCGAGCTGGAGATCATCTGAAAAATGATGAAAGAAGTGTCACATATCTGCCATCATCTTGTCATTATAGGCCACTACCCTGTCCTCCACGGGATGCTCAAGAGCATCAAGGAGACCCAAATGCGTAAACTACTTTATCTGGCCGCGACTTTTATCTGTCTGTATGTCGGAGCGTTAATAAATATATCCTTCTTCAACACGCCGGAATATTCGTCCACATAGTATTCTCACAGGAAACAGGGTCGCCTTTTGACGGCCCTGTTTGTTTTATTAATCTACTATGGCTGTGCCAGTGCGACTTGCTGCATATGGCTTTATTTATGAAGTCATTGGTCTGTAACCCATAAATCTAGCCTGGATCCTGCAAGTGTTTGCATGCACTGCACCCTGCACGCGCAAACACTTGCAGGATCCAGGCCTAATGCAAAACGTATAAGATATTTTACCACAAAGTACGCAAAGTTCCGCGGAGTAAAGACGAGATATAACAGATGTAGGGAGGGCTACCCCTGCCCTTTATCCATTTTGGGGTTCCTTTGCGTAACTCTGCGTACTTTGCGGTTCAATCTTTTTCAGGTTCCGGCTTTTCCGGCCTGTTCCCGATAACCTTGTGAATAGATTTTGGTACAATTTTTAGCCATTGAATTCCACACCCCGGCGTAACATCACCCCAGCTTGCCACATCCAGACCTAGCCCCATCACCGTGCAGGTAGGTACATGGCCCACCTCTGCACCCGTCAACACCGCAGCCACATCAGCTATGCCAGGGTTGTGCCCCACCATCATCACGCGTTCCCATGTATCATCCCATTCCCGGATAAGCTCAATCAAGGTGGCAGTGGCAGCAGCATAAATCCGATTATCCTCCACAATGCCGGAAGGTGGAACCTGCATGGTAGCGGCAAGTGAAATCGCAGTTGCGTACGCACGCCGTGCCGGACTGCTCACGACAATCTGTGGCAAAATTCTCTGCTCCACCAGATGTTCCCCCATTTTTGGCACATCACGCATACCCCGCTTGTTCAAAGGCCGGTCAAAATCTTCCAGTCCCGGATAGTCCCAACTGGATTTGGCATGTCGAACCAGATACAGGTATTTCACTCGCTATCTGCTACAGAAAGATCCTCCAGCAGTGCTTGCTGTGCATTAAAGCAGCTATGCCCTGTACGTGGATGAATATGTACATAAGAACCGTCGTTTCTAAGACGCCAGGAGAATGTATTGTCCTTGAGATAATAACGCAGGCCTTCACGAATGACCCGCCGTTTCAGGCGGTATGCAATAACCGGGAATGCAGTTTCCACCCGTTTGTGCAAATTGCGCACCAGCCAGTCGGCACTGGAGCAAAATACATCGGGGCTGCCGTTGTGCCCAAAATAGAAGATGCGGGCATGCTCCAGAAACCGCCCGAGTATGGACCGTACACGGATATGCTCTGATAACCCCTTCACGCCTGGCCGCAGGCAACATACACCGCGCACAATCAGATCAATTTTTACACCGGCCTGCGATGCCCGGTAAAGGGCATCAATTACCTCGGTATCTTCCAGGCCGTTCATCTTTGCGATGATACGGCCTGTACCACCCGAAGAGGCAACATCAATCTCGCGATCGATATGCTCAAGCAGGGTTCGATGCAAATCAAATGGCGCCTGAATCATTTTCTTCAACCGGGATGCACGTCCCAAACCCGTGAGTTCCTGAAACAGCTTGTGCGCATCCTCACCAATGTCACGATCTGACGTCAGCAACCCGAAATCAGTGTACAGGCGTGTTGTCACACCATGATAATTCCCGGTTCCAAGATGCGTGTAACGGACAAGCTGTTTCCCCTCGCGGCGGACGACCAGAAGCATCTTCGCATGTGTCTTGTATCCCACAATGCCATATACCACATGCGCACCTGACTGTTGCAATGCTTCAGAGAGATGTATGTTCTCTGCTTCATCAAAGCGGGCACGCAATTCCACTACAACGCTCACTTCCTTGCCATTACGGGCAGCCCGACACAATGCATCAACAATTCTGGAATGATTTCCGGCACGATACAGGGTCTGCTTGATGGCCAGAACATCCGGATCCAGCGCTGCCTGCTCTACCAGTTTGATGACGGGTTCAAAAGACTGAAAAGGGTGGTGAATCAGGATATCCCGTTTGCTCAACAGGGCAAACATATCCTCCGCCTCCATCAATCCGGCGGGCATGGAAGATACAAATGGCTGGAACTTAAGGTTCGGTCGCTGTACCTGTTTGTAAATCTCGGACAGCCGGTACAAATTGACCGGTCCTTCAACCTTGAATACATCATCCGGAGAAAGCTCAAATTTATCCAGCAGATAATCTGCAATATCATCGGGACAGTTGTCCGGAATCTCGAGGCGAACCACGCGGCCAAAGCGCCGGCTGGTCTGTAATCGCCCTGCCACCTCCTGCCGGAGATCCGCCATTTCCTCTTCATCCAGATACAATTCCGTATCCCGCGTAAGACGGAACTGATAACAGCCCGTCACCTTCATGCCGGGAAACAACTCCTCCACAAAGGCATGCATAATGGATGACAGAAAAACAAAACCGTGAGGCACACCGGAAATACTCTCCGGCAGTAACACGGTACGCGGCAACGATCTGGGGGCGGGAACAATGGCCATACGATGCTCGCGGCCAAAAGCATCCTTCCCTTCCAGCGAAACGATAAAATGCAGATATTTATTTACAATTTTCGGAAAAGGATGTGCCGGATCAATGCCCAGAGGACTGATTACGGGCATCAGATGATGCCGCATATGCCGCTTCAACCATGCGCGCTGATCGTCATTCCACTGATCGCGGCGAAGAAAACATATCCCCTCACTGGCCAGCGCGGGAATCAGGTCATGATTAAACATGGTATACTGCTTTTGCACCATATCGGCAACCTGCTCCCGAATCTGCTGCAATAACGGAAAGATTTCCGCCTCGTCAACACCGGTTGTCCTGAGACCATGCGCCCGCTTCTGTTTCAGGGCAGCAACCCGTACCTCAAAAAATTCATCCAGATTGGAACTGGAGATACACAGAAACTGCAATCGCTCCAGCAGGGGAAGGCTATCGTCCTCTGCCATCTCCAGCACACGCTGATGGAATGCCAGCAGGCTCAATTCCCGATTAAGATAACGATTCGGCCACAATGCATTCATAATGTGAACCTTATCTTTTTAATGTGTCATATGCATGACATAACATTGTCACATTCGTGCCATCCTGTTGTCATCTGACAGGTTTAAGCTGCCTCCATGCAGGAAAGAAGGAGGAAGTGCATGTTCATAAATGATACCCTGATTATTTCAAAAAAAATTATTGCGGCACACCAACTGGCCAATATTCTGGAAGCTAGCGGCTTCCTGCCGAGAGTTGAGCATCATATACATACATGTATGAAAGATATTGACGTATCACTTTCCGTTCTGATTACTGATATTGATGATCCTGATGTACGTGGACTGGAAATCGCCCGCCGGTTTCTTGCCCGCTCGTATCATCTGGCATGGTTTGCCTTGTGCTCGGGCGGTAATACTCCTGCCATGCAACAGGCCAGATCGCTGATGGTTGGCGGTTTCTTTTTCATGTCTGAATCAGGCATGGCACTGGACTGTAAACGTGGATCTGCACAGTTTCTGCAACCATGCCGGGAAACAACCCCTCATCATGGCGTAGAACGTACCGGGCGCAGGCCAATGATCGCTTCGTTTCAACCCTATTACGCCTGAGTATCCACTCTCATCCTGATATCAAGGAAGCATAATTTATGAATGCAATTGAACGCGCATACGCCACGCAACAAGCTTTACCCGTATATCAAAACCCTGTACCGGAACCCGGGACTTCTCTTCTGGCCGAGTTGGATCATATCATTCTGGGAAAACGGATTCGCACACTGTTCCAGCCAATCTTCGATTTGCATAGTAACCGTATTTTCGGCTATGAAGCGTTGAGTAGAGGACCGGAACACTCACCTCTGCACATGCCCGATCTGCTCTTCAGCACCGCTCGCAATCATCATCGTCTGTTCGCCCTTGAATGCGTATGCCGGGAAGAGGCAATCAAACAATTTCTTAAATTGAACGTCGGGGAACGACTCTTTCTAAATTTAGACCCGATGATTCTTATGGATTCTTCCTTTCGTGATGGCGGTACAATGCAAACCCTTCATCAAGAAGGTTTATCACACTCCAAAGTAGTTATCGAGTTGACGGAACATACACAAATTGAGGATATGAAAGACCTGAGAAAAGCCGTCGATCATTACCGAAATATGGGGTTCGCCATCGCACTGGATGACCTGAGTTCGGGTTATTCCAATCTGCAACTGATGGCGGAACTGCGCCCGGAGTTTGTCAAGCTGGATATCTATTTCACTCGCCAGCTCGCTGATAGCAGTGTGGCGCGGGAATTTGTGCGAACCATTGCCAATTTAGCCAAACATATCAATTGCGCCATCCTTGCCGAAGGCATTGAATCTCCCGAAATATTTCGTGAAGTAAAAAAACTTGGCCTGGATTTTGCCCAGGGTTATTTGCTGGGCAGACCTTCCACCAACCCTTACCGGCGTATCCCTGAAACGATTTGCACCGATTCTTCATGCCCTCCGGAGAAACATTCAACCCGTTCCGTGAATATATCCCTCCTGCTTCACGATGCCGTAACCTGTATGCCCCATGATTCATCGGAAAAGGCGCTCCAAATGTTCCAGAAAGATGCCAGGCTTCTAGCCGTACCGGTCGTAGAAAACGGTCGAACGGTTGGCATACTAAGACGCGAGCCCTTGTTGAGACGCTTCTCCATCCCTTTTGGCCGCGAACTGTATATTCGCAAACCGGTTTACAAGCTGATGTGGAAAGAACCACTTATCGTATCGTCGGAGACACCCATCGAAACGGTCAGTACACTGGTAACCAATCGCCCGCATGATCATATGTATACGCCGATCGTCGTGGAAGACAGTCATGGCTATGCAGGTATGGTTTTCGTCCACGATCTGTTGGAACACATCACACAGCATCGTATTGAACAGGCTGCAAATGCCAACCCGCTGACACAGCTTCCCGGCAATCTGGCTATTGAACAGGAAGTGTCGCAACGGCTGGAAATAGAACAGACATTCGTGCTTTGCTATCTTGACCTGGACAACTTCAAGGCCTTTAATGACCGCTACGGCTACAAATGTGGCGACAGTATGCTCCGTCTGCTGGCCGATACCATCAAAGAAACCATATCTTGTGAGGATTTTCCCGGCCACATCGGCGGAGATGATTTCATTATCATCCTTGAACAGCGCAATCATTGGGAAAAACCGTTACATGCTATCATGCATGAGTTCAGCAATAAGTCACGCACGCTCTACGACGATGCGGACACGGAAAACGGATATATCACATCTAAAAGCAGAAGCGGAGAAATACAAAGATTCCCGCTGGTATCACTGTCCATCGGTGCAACGCTTTGCTTTCCGAGGCGTTTTGCATCACATCTGGAAGCAGCCGAAATCGCCAGTGAACTGAAATGCAAGGCAAAAAAAACAGAAGGTAACTGTTTAGAGATTGATCAACGGTCGCATCAGGCAACAGGTAATGCAACCTGATGGTTGCACACAAATGATATGCAAGCCCGGTTTATTCATGAATCACTGTGATGATATCCAGGCCTTTTTTGCAACGAATACTTGCAATGAAGGGCGTAGCAGCATTTATGAACAATCCAGACCAAGATAATGTTCGGCAAAATAATAACATTAAACAGTTACATAATTATGCTAGTGCACTACATCCATGGAACATACATAACTTTTCAATTTAACATGGATTTATTGACATCAACTACACTCCCATTTACCCTCACGGCATGACTGTGCATACGTTAAGGCGTTTTGACAATGAACTGACTCAACTCAAGGAACGTGTCCTGTCTATGGGCGGGCTTGTGGAGCGAGCCATTGAAAACGCATTGAAAAGCCTACTGGAACAGAATTCCAAACTTGCTCACAAAACTATTCAACGGGATGCTGCCATTAATGCTCTGGAAATTCAGTGTGATGACATCACACGCAGTATCCTTGTACGGCGCCAACCTGCCGCTGCCGATTTGCGTTTTATTATTGCCATCATCAAGGTGGTAACAGATCTTGAACGTGCGGGTAATCTTGCTGTGAGTCTTTCCGAAGATGCCATACAAATACTGGACCATCCTCCTGCTGATTTTTCCCACCTGGAAACAATGGGAAATCAGGTGCAGCAACAAATGAACCACGCACTGGATGCCCTTTCGCGAGGGGATGTCAATCTGGCCATGTCCGTCATCAGGGAAAACAGGGGTGTGGATAAATTATACAAACGCATGTGCCGTGAAATAATCGCCTGTATGCGGGATGACCAGCGTACCATCGGCGCTTCCATCACGCTGTCCAATGCAGCTATGAACCTGGAACGTATCGCCGACCATACAACCAATATTGCCGAAATGGTGATTTACATGCAGCGTGGACAGGATATTCGCCATGTTAATCATAAGACTGCTGCCAGAATACTTGCGGGTTAAGTTCTTTTTCGGGAGGACGCCATGGTGCGTTTGCTCATAGCCATACTCATTATAACATTCGGAACAGCGGGAGTCTGTGCCCGGGCAGATACGGCCACAGTGTCAAAAAACGAACCCGCCGGAAAATCCACACTCCATGAAAATGCCATCCCCGATGCTATGCAGCATTTGGTAAGGGGGCCGGATGTGGATATTGAATCCCTGCGTGATCCCTTTGCTTCCTATCTGGCACTGATCGCTGCCCGAAACCGGACATTACTGACCAACCATCAGTCACACCTGGCCAAACGCGAGCACGAAGTGCTGGAAGCTTTCGATCTTGCTACGCTGAAGCTGGTAGCAACGATGCGCATGGGCAAGGATCGTGTCGCCATGATCGAGGACAGTTCAGGCAAGGGGTATATTGTCCGGCGAGGTCATTACATAGGTAAAAATAATGGCCGCATTAAAAAGATAACGGACGATAGTCTTTATCTGACTGAACAGATCATAAATCCGGCTGGTGATATTGTAGAACGACAGGTAACCCTGACCCTCAAGGAAGTCAATCAATGATGACTTCTTGCGAACTCATCATAAATTTGCCTGCATGATTCATGAATTACCGTCATGATTGATTCGGCGATACATCGTATATTTGAGTGTCTCCAGGCTGAAAACCCCGAACCTGAAACCGAGCTACATTACAGCACTCCGTTTGAACTGCTTGTTTCCGTCATTTTGTCGGCACAGGCCACTGATGTTGGAGTCAATAAAGCCACGGCAAAACTGTTTCCTGTCACCAACACCCCCGAGGCCATCCTTGATCTGGGGGAGGAAAACCTGAAGCGTTATATATCTTCTATCGGCCTTTATAACAGCAAGGCGAAAAACATCATCAAGGCTTGCGAAATACTGGTGCGTGAACACGATGGCCAGGTGCCGGATTCCCGTGAGGCGCTGCAGAAGCTGCCCGGCGTCGGTCGCAAGACGGCCAATGTGGTGCTCAATGTACTGTTTAACCGGCCAACCATTGCTGTAGATACGCACATCTTCCGTGTTGCCAACCGCACCGGTCTGGCACCGGGGAAAACACCGCTGGTCGTGGAAAAAGGACTGTTGAAGGTGATCCCGGATGAGTATATGAAGCATGCTCATCACTGGCTGGTGCTGCACGGGCGCTATATCTGTATGGCACGCAAACCCAAATGCTGCCTTTGCCCTATATATGATGAATGCCAGTGGCCGGAAAAAGGGCTTCCGGATTAAGAGTATTTCAATGGTGAAAATGACCTGAATAATTGCCCGTTTTAAAATTAAAAAAGCCTGCCGAAAGGCAGGCTGTTAAATTTGAAACTACTGATTTCTCAGGCGGAAATATTTTTAACCTGCGCCGTCAAACGTGAAACACGGCGGGAAGCCTGGTTACGATGGATTACACCCTTCTGACCAGCACGGTCAATCAGGGAAACAGCACTCTTTAGTGCCACACTGGCAGCATCCGCATCACCTGTATCCACAGCGGTAAGGACACTCTTGATTGCGGTACGCATTTCACCCTTGCGCGCACGATTAATCACGCGTCGTTTAACATTCTGACGAGCCCGCTTTTCCGCGGATGCATGGTTGGCCAATGTTTTCTCCTTAAACAGCGCGGGGTATTCCGGTTGCGCCGCCCTTTATTCGGGGCGGGGAAATGTACGCATACAGTACGCCTTGTCAATACATTTACTGACCACAGCATCAGATTCAGGTTAATATACGCCCATGGCAAAAACATCCATGTCTAACACTCTTTTTGTCTGTCAGTCCTGTGGCGCTGAGCACCGTAAGTGGATGGGTCAATGCCCGGATTGCCGGGCATGGAACAGCATTACGGAACAGCAAATAACGCCAACCTCCATGCGGAGCGGAAAAGCTGCGCCGCTTATTATCACGCCCATCACGGAAATTGACAGCGGCACGTCTCCACGACGATCAAGCGGTCTGCATGAACTGGACCGGGTACTGGGCGGCGGCCTTGTTCCCGGTTCAGCCGTACTGATCGGTGGTGATCCCGGTATTGGAAAATCCACGCTGTTGCTACAGGCATCCCATCATCTGGCCGAACAGGGGGGCGTACTTTATGTCACCGGCGAAGAATCACCGCAACAGGTCAGGTTGCGCGGGGAACGCATTCAGGCAGGAAATGATGCGATACATTTGGCCGCCAGCACTGATCTGGAAGCTATTCTGGTCACCATTGATCAGCTTAAACCCGCAACCGTGATTATTGATTCTATCCAGACCACGGTCACATCGCGCTTGAGTAGTGCCCCCGGAACAGTGGCACAGGTACGTGATTGCGCCGCAGGCCTGATTCAAAGCGCCAAACAGCGGGGACATGCACTGATTCTCGCCGGACATGTCACCAAGGACGGCTCTATTGCCGGGCCTCGGGTACTGGAACACATGGTTGATGCCGTATTATATTTTGAGGGTGATCGGGGGCATGCGCACCGCATTCTCCGTGCTGTCAAAAACCGTTTTGGCCCGGCTGGTGAAATCGGAGTATTCGAGATGACCGACAAGGGTTTGATCGGCATCCGTGATGCATCAAAAATATTTCTGGCTGAGCGTGCCGCCGATGTGCCAGGTTCCGTCATTCTGGCCTGTATGGAGGGAACGCGGCCGCTACTTGTGGAGGTGCAGGCGCTGGTTGCTCCCACCGTTTATGCTACGCCCAAGCGTAGTGCTACAGGACTGGATACGGGCCGGGTGTCCATGCTCGCTGCCGTACTGGAACGACGCATCGGGCTACCGTTGGGACAGCAGGATATCTATGTCAATGTTGTAGGTGGCGCACGAATTCTTGAGCCCGCCGCTGATCTTGCCGTCATGCTGGCCATCATTTCCGCTTATCAGGATCGCCCGATGCCCGCAGACATGGTGGCCTTCGGAGAAGTTGGACTGACAGGTGAGATCCGCCCCGTGAGCCAACCTGAGGCACGTGCCAGAGAAGCGGCCAACATGGGATTCTCACAATTGCTGTTACCAGGGGAGAACCATGCAAGGGTGCGCGAAGCGGATGCCGCTGCTACACTCGCGCCAAAATCAAAGGCCAGCGTATCATATCACCCGGTACGTAATATGGCTGAAGCTGCGCAGGCGGGATTGGCTTGAATTTATTCGACTATCTATTGATCGCCATCGTTGGTCTTTCCATGGTTTTGTCTCTGTGGCGAGGCTTTGTGCGTGAGGTTATCTCGCTCATCGGTCTGGTGACTGCTTTTTTTGCTGCCAGCCGAGCTTCCGGTATGGCGGCAGATTTAATGCATAGCTGGGTCCCCAATACCACTGTAGCCAATATCACCGGATTCATCCTTGTTTTTGTTGCTGTCATGGTCGTGGTAGCACTCATCGGCGCGCTCATACGCAAACTGGTGGATATGGCCGATCTTACAGCCACTGATCGTACGCTGGGTATGTTTTTCGGCTTTGCGCGAGGACTACTGCTCATTGGACTGTTTTTCCTCATCTATACTTCCTATGCCAAACCGGATACGTCATGGATGAAAAAGAGTATGCTGACACCTTATGCCGTTGAACTTGGAAATTTGCTAGGCAAGGCCATTCCTGAAGAATATCCTTTCTCACAGCAGACTGGTGGTAAACTGCCACAGTCAAAAATACCAGCTATACGCATTCCTGACAAAGACAAAGAGGCCATAAAATCCATTATCCGAAAGAGTATGCAAATCAAAAAGCGGGGACAGTTTACTTTCTTCCCGGCGAAGCCAGAACGGAAAAAGTGAAACTGTCCCCGTTTTTTGATTTTCGGGATGACCATTTCCATGACGAATGCGGTGTATTTGGCGTATTTGATCACCCGGAAGCCGCCAACCTCACCTACCTCGGACTCTATGCGCAACAGCACCGTGGTCAGGAATCATCTGGCATTGTCTGTACCGATGGGCACGATTTTAACAGCCACCGCGGCATGGGTCTGGTTGCGGATGTATTTCAGAAACAGGACATCAAAAATCTCGCCGGACATCGCTGTATCGGGCATGTGCGTTATTCGACTTCTGGCGAGTCCGGCTTACGGAATTGTCAGCCGTTTTCGTATGAATATGCGCACGGCGGCATTGCCATGTGCCACAACGGTAATATCGTGAATGCCCCGGAATTAAGGCGAAATCTGGAAAAACAGGGGTCTATCTTCCAATCCACCTCCGACACCGAGGTATTGATTCATCTGGTCGCAAAAAGCCGGGCGGCAACCATGAAAGAACGCCTGGCTGAGGCCGTCCGGCAGCTTAGAGGTGGCTTTTCCCTTCTGGTACTGGTTGAAAAACGCCTGGTTGGCCTGCGCGACCGCAATGGTATCCGCCCACTGGTGCTGGGCAAACTGGATGGTTCATGGGTATTGGCCTCGGAAACCTGTGCCTTTGATCTGATTGGTGCCGACTTTGTGCGTGATGTTGAACCCGGAGAAATGGTGGTCATTGAAGAAGACAGCATCGAGAGCCTGTATCCGTTCCAGTCATGCAATCCCAAATTCTGTGTCTTCGAATATGTGT
>CAZJRL010000009.1:0-23986 GCA_964548425.1 uncultured Zetaproteobacteria bacterium
CGTGGACAGCCAGAGAGCGCCTGTTTGCTCAGGGTCTGAGTGAAAAGAAGGTTCGCGCAAAAATTGACCAGACAGCCGCCGCCGTCATTCTCGAGGATTTTCTGGCGGCGCATACGGAACTGAAAAATGCATGAAATTATTTTTGATCATACTGCTGTTGAACAAGCCTTGTG
Organism: uncultured Zetaproteobacteria bacterium; assembly: GCA_964548425.1. Lineage (GTDB taxonomy): Bacteria > Pseudomonadota > Zetaproteobacteria > Mariprofundales > Mariprofundaceae > JAUZQZ01. The sequence goes on from CAZJRL010000009.1 coordinate 174, forward strand.
TTCCATGGGCGAAACATTGAAGGCGGATGAAGTCTATATGATCGGCATCCAGCAAGGCGGAGCACGCGTTGCTGATACCTTGCAGGAACGCCTCGAATCCAGAGATTGCCGCGTGTATCGCGGCAATCTGGACATCAGTTTTTACCGGGATGATCTGGACACCATCGGCCCGAATCCCGAGGTGCGCCCCAGCTATTTGCCGTTTGATGTCTCGGGCAAGACCATCTGGCTGGTGGATGACGTACTGTACACAGGCCGCACTATCCGTGCCGCGCTGGGTGAAATTTTTGACTACGGACGGCCTGCCAGCATTCATCTGGCCGTGTTGATTGACCGGGGCGGACGCGAACTGCCCATTGCTGCCGACTGTACCGGTTTGTTCTGTGAGGCGGGAATCAATGATTCGGTAAAGCTGGTAACGGATGGAGACTGGCATATCGAACAACGCAAGGTAGCCCCATGAAGCACCTGTTTGGTATCGCACAACTGTCACGCGAGCAGATTGAATATCTGGTGAATCTCGGAGCTTCTTTTATAGAGCTGTCCCGCCGCCCGGTTAAGAAGGCGCCGACGCTACGCGGTAAAACCATTATTAATCTCTTCTTTGAAAACTCCACGCGAACCCGCACCAGCTTTGAACTGGCCGGAAAACGTTTATCCGCTGATGTGATTAATATTTCCGCCTCCACATCCGCGGTGAAGAAAGGCGAATCATTGCTGGATACGGGTGAAACACTGGCCGCCATGCAACCGCACGTACTGGTCATTCGACATGCGGTTGCCGGAACCTGTGAATTCCTGGCTGATTATCTGCCGGACACATCTATTGTTAACGCCGGTGACGGTGCGCATGAACATCCCACCCAGATTTTGACCGATTTACTGACATTAAAACAGACGTGGGATTCGCCACAGGGCAAGGTGATCACAATCGTGGGCGACATTGCGCATTCGCGCGTGGCGCGTTCACACATGCTGGCAGCGCAAAAAATGGGATATTCCATACGCGTTGTTGCGCCGAAAACCCTGCTACCGGTTAGTGTCAAACGTTTTGGTTGCGAGGTGTATCACGATTTTGATGCGGCGATTCCCGGTTCCGATGTGCTCTATATGCTGCGGGTGCAGGCCGAGAGATTGACATCCGGTTGCTGTTTCCCGTCCCTGCGTGAATACCATGAAGCCTATGGACTCAATCGCCGCCGCCTGGATATGGCCGGCAAGGATTGTCTGGTGATGCATCCGGGGCCAATGAACCGGGGTGTGGAAATAGCATCGGATGTCGCGGATTCAGCCAGAAGCCATATCCTTGATCAGGTGGAATGCGGGGTTGCGGTGCGCATGGCCGTACTGACGGCGCTGTGTGGCGGCGGCCAGACGGAACCTGTACGGCGCAGCAGAAAACGTGAACAGGCCGAAGCTGCCATGCAGGCGCAGGGGACGTTGTTGTGAATATTGTCCAAGGCGGAATGCTCACCACGAAGAATGGTTCTATGAAAATCTTCGTGTCCTTCGTGGTAAAAAATGACGACTTTGCTTATTAAAGGCGGGCATGTCATCGATCCGGCCAATGGACTGGATGGCATCGCCGACGTGCTGATTGAAGATGGTAAAATAGCCGAGGTTGGAAAGCTCAAAAGCAAAGCGGATCAAACGATTGATGCCAAAGGCCGGATCGTCTGTCCCGGCCTGATTGACATGCATGTGCATTTGCGTGAGCCGGGACAGGAATGGAAAGAGGATATTGAGTCCGGATCAAGGGCGGCAGTTGCGGGTGGGGTTACCAGCATGTGCTGTATGCCGAATACAACTCCGCGGCTGGATCACGCCGGTGTGATTCGTCAAATCATTGAACGCGCGAGTCAGATTGGGCTTTGCCATGTTCATCCCATTGGCGCTGTCACCAAAAACATTGATGGCAAGGAGCTCACCGAAATGCGTGAACTGGCGCGTGCCGGAGCGGTTGCATTCTCCGATGACGGTATGCCGGTCTGGCACGGCGGCGTCATGCGCAAGGCGCTGGAATATGCATCCAGTTTCGGGTTCCTCATGATTCAGCATGCCGAGGACTTGCAGCTGACCACGGGCGGTTGCATGAACGAGGGCTGGGTTTCCACGCGACTGGGCGTGGAAGGCATGCCTGCCGAGGGCGAGGATGATATGGTGGCGCGCGACATCATGCTGGCGCGATTGACGGATGCGCGTTATCACGTTGCCCACATTTCCTCCCGTGGCGCGGTGGAACTGGTTCGCCGGGCCAGAAACGAGGGGCTAAAGGTATCGGCTGAGGCTGCGCCGCATCATTTTGCGCTGACTGAGGAGGAGGTGCTCGGGTTTAATACTGACGCCAAGATGAATCCGCCACTGCGCACAGAAGAAGATCGGCAAGCGGTCATTGAGGGTTTAAGCGACGGCACGATCGAGATCATTGCCACCGACCATGCACCGCATCACGAAGACGATAAGCGCTGCGGTCTTTCCTGCGCCGCCTTCGGCATTGTGGGTCTGGAAACGATGCTTCCGGTCTCATTGGGTCTGGTGCGCGACGGTGTGCTGTCGATGCCTGACCTGCTTGCAAAAATGACGAGTAATCCGGCGAAACTGCTGAATCTGGATGCCGGGGCATTATCCAAAGGCACAGCAGCCGATATTTGCATCTTTGATCCTGATGCCACATGGGTGCTGGATCGCAATAAGCTATTCTCCAAATCGAAAAACACGCCGTGGCACGATAAGGAAATGACTGGGAAAGTGACACATACCATCAGGGGAGGGCGGGTGGTATTTGAGCATCGCCATACTTGATATTCACTTTCCTTACGATATAATAAGGATTATAGTTATTAGTAAGGAGATATTATGCCACTTGCAACACTGACCAGCAAAGGACAAATCACGATCCCCGGAGCCGTGCGGAAGAAATTACATTTACATGCAGGCGATAAAATTGATTTTGCGTTGATTAGCGACAATGAAGTCCTCTTAAGGCCTGTCACCAAGGGTGTGGATGATGTATTCGGTTGCCTTAACAGCGCGGCCAACGGCAAGAAGGCAAGCGTTACGGAGATGAACGCGGCCATTCAGAGGAAAATGCAACAGGATTTTGAATGAAGGCGCTTGATACGAACGTTCTGGTCCGTTTTTTGGTGGCGGATGATGAGAAACAGGCGCGCATTGTCCGTAATCTATTCAAGCAAGCGGAAACGAATCAGCAAATATTGTTTGTCCCCTTGCTTGTTACGCTTGAAATGGTTTGGGTGCTTGAGTCCGTATATGACATTCCAAGGGATAACATCCTTGATACGTTTCAGAAGCTGTTACTCATGCCCATACTATCGTTCGAGGGTCAGGTAGCGTTGCAAAACGCTATTCAATCAGCAAAAAACGGGAGCGAAGATCTGCCTGACTTGCTGATCGCTCATGCTGCCGTTCAGTCTGGTTGTTCCAGCGTGCTGACTTTTGATAAGAAAGCATCAGATTTCAAGTTGTTCCAGTTGCTTGCATAGTTTAATTGCATGATGGCAATGCCGATGAAGAAAGTTTGTTTGATTTTAGGGGCTGGAGCTTCCGTTGAGTTTGGAGCGCCTAGCACCGAAGCTCTAACAACACATGGTTCGGTTCACATGAATTTCTGCGCTCCGTCCAAAGCAGCGGTTAGTCATCATTGACTGCATGAATGAAAACGATCTCTATTTTAGCTCATCAAGAAAATCTATTGAATGGGTTCATTCCCTCCGAGTCAAAGCTGCGGAGCCATGTGTCTGGAAAAAAGGAAAAAATGACGGGTGGTTCATTGTACCAGATTCTAAGGCTGCGGTTTGGATAAAAGGGTTTCAATCATTTCTGACAGATAGTTCATATTGTGAAACACTTCATGAACTTCAATAGGTGGAATAATTGTATGTCACATAGGAATACTATCTTTGAAGAACAGGCCAGGGTTATTGCCAATATTCATCATCCCGGCGATCAGTTTATCCTGAGGCTCAAAGCGCCGAAAACCGCACAACACGCAAAACCAGGACAGTTTGTGCACATCCGTGTTTCACCGGATCGACTGCTTCGCCGTCCTGTTTCCATCATGTTAACCCATTCGGAGAAAGGAACGATTGATTTGCTGGTCAAGGCAGTTGGCGACGGCACACGAGAATTACGCGATCGACAGGTGGGCGACATATTGCCGATGCTCGGGCCTGTCGGCAGGCCGTTCGATTTAAGTGATGCGACACGGCGTTATGTGCTGATTGGCGGCGGCGCAGGGATTCCGCCGATGATTTTTGCGGCGGATACACTGAACGGGCATGCGGATGCTGTGGTGTTTGCCGGTTCGGAAATAAAGTTTCCGTTTGCATTGAAACCATCGCAATTTTTACTGTGTGGCATCGGTGGCAACACCATCCTGAGCATTGCCTCGCTGGAAGATCGCGGCATTCCTTCGCGCCTTGCTTCCAATGCAGGACTATACGGATGCTATGAAGGGTATGTGCCCGATCTGGCCAGGGATTACCTGATGGCGCTGGATGAACCGGAACGGAACCGGTGCACGCTCCTGTCCTGCGGACCCCATCCCATGTTGCATGCCGTTGCCAGACTGGGCCGGGAACTTGCTTTGCCAGCACAGTTGTCGCTGGAAGAACACATGGCCTGTGGCATTGGCGGTTGCGCCGGTTGCGTGGTCAAAACCATTGAGCACGGCAAGGAACAATATCGCCGTGTGTGTGTTGATGGTCCGGTGTTTCCGGCTGATATTCTGCCCGAGTTCGCCTGATGGGAACGCCTTCCACCTGTATTCAGTTCATGCCGAACAAAGATGTTTTTGCGCTGGACCGTCAGGATGCAGGTTATCGCCGCCTGACATTGCACGACAACGGTGAAATTGAAACGGAGGTAATTCGTGTATCCTGAACTCAGTGTATCAGACTTGGCGCAACATACTTTCCGCACGATTCAGTGCCGCTTCGTCATCCACATCCATCCAGAGAAATCCGCTCACATCGAAGGTTGCCGCCTTGTTTTCCGCCACCAGCCGCGTCACTGCCGCACTTAACGAACCCTCTTTGGCTGCCGCGGCATCCGCCAGAGCTGTAAACAGACCCTCTGTGCAGAGAAAGGCGCCCGTGTCAAAAGCATCGAACACATCCATTCCCTTTCCGATGGCTGCAATATAACGGTCTTTGCGCCGTACGCGGGTCACGTCTTCCATGTCCACCAGCGGATTATCAAGGTTAGCATCCACAGCCAATATTAACCCGCCATCGGGTGGCGTCGTTTGTATCAGGCGGCGCAGCATCTCCGGATCGAATACGTGATCGCACATGACCAGCAAAAACGGGCCATCCACAACTGATTTTGCAGCCAGAGCCGAGCTTCCGTTGCCCTCCCTCCAGTCCTTATGGCGAATGACATGTATATCGACATCAAGCCGACGCGCCAGATCGTCCGCGAACACCGTGACTTCATTCGCCCGGTAACCGCAGACAAGCACAATACGTCGGATCCCGGCAGCCATCAGGGTGCGAATACTACGCTCCAGTAAAGGAATCCCGAGCAGAGGGATCAGGGGTTTGGAGCCTTCCCGATGCGCGAAGCGACCGCCTTCCCCCGCAGCCAGAATAACAGCGGTATTCACCCGCGTTGCATGATGCATGAATAGTTCAGATACGGGCGGCAAAGGCCTCCGGATTCACATCATCCGAGCCACTATTGGTGGTTGCTGCCTGATCTCCGGCAATAAAGGCTTCAGTCATGCGCCATGCAACTTCGTCCCGATACTGTTTCGGCGGATGTTTCATGAAAAAGGCGGACGGACCCTCCACGATACCGGCCAGCTTGCGGTCTCGCGCCAGTTTGCAACAGCGAACGGCATCGATCACCACGCCCGCCGAATTCGGCGAGTCTTCCACGGAAAGGCGCATTTCCAGATGCATGGGCACATCGCCGAACATGCGTCCCTCCATACGGATAAAGGCGACTTTATTGTCCTTTTGCCAGGGGACGTAATCGCTGGGTCCGATGTGGATGTTCTGATCATCCAGACGTTCGCTCAGCACCGATTGCACTGCTTCCGTCTTGGATTCCTTCTTGGAGGCCAGCCGTGTGCGGTTCAGCATATTGAGAAAATCCGTATTGCCGCCGGTGTTCAACTGATAGGTGCGATCAATCCTGATTCCGCGCCTGGCGAACAGGCTGGTCAGCATGCGGTGGGTAATAGTTGCGCCAAGTTGGGATTTGATATCGTCGCCGATAATGGGCAAGCCGGCGGCGGCAAAGCGCTCAGCCCATTCGGGATTACTGGCAATAAATGCCGGCATGCAATTGACAAAGCCCACGCCCGCATCCAGTGCGCATTCGGCATAAAAACGCGTGGCCGCCTCTGAACCAACGGGCATATAGTTGATCAGCACATCGGCGCCGCTCTCTTTCAGCGCTTGCACAATGTCCGCCTTGCTTGCTTCAGGAACGTCGGCAACCATAAAAGTATTGGCATCGGGATATCCGGCCATATGTTCGGAAACACCGTCCAGCACCTTGCCCATACGCACTGTGGTCCCGCCGGGCGTCAAATCCTTGCAAAATACCGTGGTGCAGTTGGGGTTTGCGAAAATAGCCTCATGGACATCGCGTCCCACCTTACGCTGGTCAATATCAAAAGCCGCGACGATTTTTAGATGGTGAGGCGCGTAACCACCGATTTCCCAGTGCATCAGTCCAATGGCCGATTCCCGTTTCTCCGGTGTATAAAAATGAATGCCCTGCGCCAGCGCGCTGGCGCAGTTGCCCACGCCGGCGATGGCAATCTTTACGTTTTTCAATTCAATTTCTTTTGGCATCCGTTATGGCTCCATCCTCTTCCACGCTCCAACAATAGATATATTTTGCCTTGCTTGCCAATGCTTAGTTATCACGATGTGATGATTCCGTCAATGCCAGGGCAACCTTGCCGTCTGTGGGTAAGTCCCCTGATGATGCAAGATATTACACAGTCTTGCAATGTCGGTTGCGTAACCCCATATACATAATATCTTCATAAATAAAGCCAGATGCAGCAAGTCGCCGGGTGGCCATCCCGCAAGGCGCATCGGCGCGAGCATAGCACGGCTATGGTAAGCCGCTGGCAGGATGATCACCGGATAAGGAGATGATACCATGGATATGAATCGCATGACGCAAAAGGTGCGTGAGGCTCTGGCAGCAGCACAGTCTCTTGCCATACGCCTCAACCATCAGGAAATCGATGGCGAGCATGTGCTGGCGGAATTGCTGGCGCAGCAGGACGGGCTGGCACCGCGCTTGCTCGAACGCATGGAAATAAAACCTGGAACGATATCATCCCATATTCAGGAATCGCTGCAAAAGCGGCCCAGGATTACAGGCCAGGCAGCAGGCGGCGCATATATGACGCGGAGATTGAATCAGCTTTTTATCCGGGCGGAGGATGAAGCGAAAACGCTTAACGATGAATATATCTCGGTTGAGCATTTGCTGCTGGCATTTATTGCCGAAAAAAAAGAAACTGAAGCCGGGCGAATATTCAATACCGCCGGTGTCACCCGGGACCGGTTTCTCAAGGTACTGGCGGATGTGCGCGGCCATCAGCGGGTCAGCACTGATGAGCCGGAAGCAAGCTATGATGCATTGAAAAAGTATGGCTCCGATCTGGTAGAGATGGCGCGCTCCGGCACACTTGACCCGGTCATCGGGCGTGACAGTGAAATCCGCAGCGTCATTCGTATTCTGTCACGCAAGACCAAGAATAATCCGGTCCTGATTGGTGAACCGGGTGTTGGCAAGACAGCCATTGCCGAAGGGCTGGCGCAGCGCATTCTGAATGGCGATGTCCCGGAGGGATTGAAGAACCGGACGATATTCTCGCTGGATATGACAGCCCTGATGGCCGGTGCCAAATACCGTGGTGAGTTTGAAGAACGGCTGAAAGCGGTGCTCAGGGAAATCAGGGAGGCGGAAGGCCGGATTATTCTCTTTATTGATGAATTACATACCATTGTTGGCGCGGGCCGTACGGAAGGCTCCACCGATGCCGGAAATATGCTCAAGCCCATGCTGGCGCGCGGCGAATTACACTGTATCGGCGCAACGACGCTGGATGAATATCGTCAGCATATTGAAAAGGATGCGGCACTGGAACGGCGTTTCCAGCCGGTACTGGTCGATGCACCGAATGTTGAGGATACCATTTCGATTCTTCGTGGTTTAAAGGAACGTTTTGAGGTGCATCACGGCGTGCGCATTGCCGATACGGCGCTAGTGGCTGCGGCCATGCTGTCCGACCGCTATATCTCCGATCGTTTTCTGCCGGACAAGGCCATTGATCTGGTTGATGAAGCCTGTGCTTCGATTCGTATCGAGATTGATTCCATGCCGGCGGAACTGGATGAGATTACACGCAAGACCATGCGTCTGGAGATTGAGGAAACAGCGCTGAAAAAGGAGAAAGATGAAGCCAGCCGAACCCGGCTGGAAGAACTGCGCCGTGAACTGGCTAATCTGAAGGATGTGCGCGATGCCATGCGCGCCGGGTGGGAGCAGGAAAAAGCGTCTATTGGCAAGGTGCAGCAGTTGCGCGAACAGATTGAGCAGACCAAACGTGATATCGAAACCGCTGAACGTGCCTATGATCTGAACAAGGTGGCTGAACTCAGACATGGCATTCTGCCGGAACTGGAAAAACAGCTTACCGGACTGGAGTCCGCAGGCGGGGAAAAGGAAACCGGCCTGCTACAGGAGGAAGTAAGTGAGGATGAAATTGCACAAGTCGTGGCGCGATGGACTCATATCCCCGTTACCAGGCTTATGCAGGGCGAACGTGAGAAACTGTTGCATCTGGAGGACGCACTGCACCGGCGCGTCATTGGCCAGGATGCAGCCGTCAAGGCCGTAGCCGATGCCGTGCTGCGAGCCAGGGCGGGAGTGAAAGACCCGAAACGTCCGATTGGGTCATTTGTATTTCTCGGACCGACCGGCGTGGGAAAAACGGAGCTGGCGCGGTCTCTGGCCATTGCCCTGTTTGATTCGGAAGAGGCGATGATCCGGCTCGATATGAGTGAATATATGGAAAAGCATGCTGTTTCAAAACTGGTGGGCGCACCTCCCGGTTATGTCGGTTTTGAAGAGGGCGGACAGCTCACGGAAGCTGTGCGCCGCAGGCCCTATGCGGTATTGCTGCTCGATGAAATCGAGAAGGCGCATCCGGATATATTTAATATCCTGTTACAGTTACTTGATGACGGACGCCTGACGGATAGTCACGGCAGAACAGTGAATTTCAAGAATACGATTATCATTATGACCAGTAATATCGGCAGCGATATTCTGCTTGCGGGCATTGATGCCAGCGGAAAAATCGGAGAGACCGCCAAAAATGAAGTGCTGGCGGAACTTTCAGTACACTTTCGTCCCGAATTTCTCAACCGGCTGGACGATATTGTTCTGTTTACGCCACTTTCACAGGCTGAAATTACGCAAATTGTAGATTTGCTGATGGCGGAAGTGGGTAAGCGCCTGTCCGAACAGGAAATCAATCTGAGAGTCACGGATGCAGCGCGGTCACTGATCGGGCGGGAAGGTTATGATCCCGTATTTGGTGCACGGCCACTGAAACGGTTTATACAAAAGGAGGTTGAAACGCCCGTTGCACGAGCGCTGCTGACCAGCGCGGGAGAGTATGGCACCATCACGGTGGATGCAAAGGATGGCCGGTTAAACGTGTTGGCTTCGTAGCAAAATGACGAATACTGAAGAGTAAAACTGTCCTTGCGTTTGTTCCTTTTACGAAACATTACGCCTGCCAAATATTTGGCAGGCGTAATGTTTCGTAAAAGGGTGCATTTTTTCCCTCTAGTGTACATCCGGTGTTAATTCATACTTGCACCTGGGCAGACTTGCGGTAGCAAGCTGCTTCTTAATTCTAAAGAGGGGGTATTACATGAAAAAATTATTGATAGTTGCAGTGGCTGCTACGGTTGGAATGATGTCTATGTCTGCAACAGCAACGGCGGGCGGCTTTAGTGTCAAGAAATGCAAGGCTTGTCATGCTGTAAGCAAGAAAAAGGTTGGACCAGCCTGGAAGGATGTGGCAGCAGCCTATGGTGATGCAGCTACTCTGGCCAAGGTCTTCAAAGACGGTTTTAAGAAAGGTGACCGCAAGCTTGCTGCTTCAAATGCGAAGTGGGCAAAGAAAGCCGGAATGATGACAGGACAGTACAAGAAACTGATCAAAAAAGGTGGCCACGAGGAAGAAGCAGCTAACGCACTTTTTGAAGCTGTCAAAAGAGGCAAGATTTAGCAATTGTTAATCGCTGTTTAAACTAAAATCAGGGGCGGCCTTCGGGCCGCCTTTTTTTGTTTGCCCTTTGGCTTTTCCTGATAATTGCCCTAAAAAAGGCGTAATTATTCCCCCTAGCCGCGTGCTGGGAGATGCCCCGATACTTGCGCTACAGGCGGGCTTGCGATAGCAAGCTGCCTTCCAATTCGGAAAGGAGGGTTATTCAAGATGAAAAAAGTACTCATGATTGCGATATCCGCCGCATTTGTTCTCGGTATCAGCGGGTTGACTGCTACGGATTCCAGTGCTGCTGCATGGTCCAAGTGCAAGGCGTGCCATAACTTTACGGCTAAAAAGAAAGTAGGCCCTGGCCTGGGTGGTGTATTGGGCCGTAAGGCAGGAACATCCCCGGGCTTCAAGTATAAATATACCAAGTATGGCAGCGACTGGAGCTGGGACGAGGCGCATCTGCGTAAATGGATGTGTAATTCCAAGAAAGCAATTAAGGAATTCACCGGCAACAAGAAGGCCAGGACCAAGATGCCGCCACAGAAAATCTGTGATCCTGCCAAACAGGATGAGGTTATTGCCAAGCTGAAGTCTGTTTCATAAGAGACTCCATGTAACGCATTCAGGGCGGCCTTTTGGCCGCCCTTTTATTGGATGGCTAAAAAGTGGACAGTTTACTTTCTTCACCCGGCGAAACCGGAATACGAAAAAGTGAAACCACCACCACTTTTTTAGCCTGAACGTTCACTTTACTTTACATCTGTTCATTTTTATGAATAATGCCATGTCCTATGCCAGTTGAGATCGCAACAAGAATTCGCGATATGCGCGAACAGCGTAATTTGTCCCAGCGTGCGTTAGCTGAGGCGGGTGGCGTAAGTGCTGCTGCATTATCGCAAATTGAGGCCGGACAGACTTCGCCGTCGGTGGCAACACTGGAAAAACTGGCGGATGGTATGGGCGTATCGATTGCCACATTTTTTCTCGATGTCGGTGAAAGAAGCGATGTGGAAATTTTTTCACTTGAGGATCGCCCCGCAGTGTCTCTGCATGGCGGAAGCTTGCTGACACCTCTGGCGGCACAATGGCGCACATCCGCTTTTGAACCCATTCTGGTACGGCTTGATGCCGGTGGCGAATTATCTGATCGACCTTTCGGGATTGGTGGAGAAACAGAATATGTGTGGATGCGACGTGGCCGGGCAGTGTTGGAATATGACGGTGATACCCATACTCTCAACGAAACCCAATCTGTCTATTACGATCCGCACAAGCCGCATAACTGGCGTAATACCTTTGATGAACCTTGTGAACTGCTGATGGTACATAGCCAGTGAGCCGAATTTCCGGATAGTTATTGATGACGGCTTTATTATCCCTCCATCTGGGCCTTGCAGCACTGACCGTTTCCCTGTTTGCCGCAGCCGCCGCAATGTTGTTTGCGGGCAGAAACAATGTTGCCCGATTTGTCGTGTTCGGTCTGCTGGCCGTGTCCGCACTCTTGTCTATTGTTTCAGGAATAGCCGGACTTCTGACCCACGCCTCTGTTTCGCTGACATTACCTGTCGGGCTGCCCTGGTTACCGATGCATACGCGTCTGGATGCGCTGGGCGCATTCTTTCTCTTAACCATTGGCGCGTTGTTAATCGCCGTTTCCCTCTATTCGATCGGTTATGTAAAGGAATATTCCGAGCGTAAGGGATTTGCATCACTGGGCCTGTTCATGGGTCTGTTCGTGACCGGGATGCAGGGCGTTGTGCTGGCCGATGATGCATTTACATTCATGCTGTTCTGGGAATTGATGAGTGTATCCTCTTATTTCTTTGTCACCTTTGAGCATGAACATGAGGAAAATCGTAAAGCAGGGTATGTGTATCTAATTATGGCGCATGTAAGCGGCCTGTTAATTCTCGGCGGTTTTGCCACGCTCTATGCCAGTGCCGGTTCCTTTGAGTTTTCCAGCATGCGTGGTGCCGCCCTGTCGCCTTTCTGGTCCTCGGTTGCCTTCCTGCTGGCCGCCTTTGGCTTTGGCATGAAGGCAGGCGTGGCGCCCATGCATGTATGGTTACCCGAAGCACATCCGGTGGCGCCTTCCAATGCCTCCTCACTGATGAGCGGCATCATGATCAAGGTAGCGATCTTTGGTTTTCTTCGGATGGTCTGGGATTTGGTTGGGACGGGAGATTTCCAGTGGTGGTGGGGCACCCTGATTTTACTGGCCGGTTCTTCCTCGGCAGTGACCGGTGTGTTGCTGGCGCTGCAACAACATGATTTAAAGCGGTTGCTGGCCTATCACTCGGTGGAAAATATCGGTATTATCCTGATTGGCTTGGGCCTGGGCATGATTTTTTCCTATTACGGGCATCCCGTTCTGGCGGCATTGGGGCTCATTGCCGGTTTATATCATACCATCAACCATGCCCTGTTTAAGGGTCTTCTGTTCATGGGTGCGGGCGCTGTTTTGAATGCCACGGGTACGCGGAATATGGAGGAGATGGGAGGGCTGATTCATCGCATGCCGGTGACGGCCGTGGTCTTCCTCGTCGCATGTATATCCATTTCGGCATTGCCGCCATTTAATGGTTTTGTGTCGGAATGGCTGACCTTTCAGGCCGCACTGTTGGCTCCGCGGCTGGAAGGCTCATTGATTCCCATGCTGATTCCGTTCTCCGCCGCCATGCTGGCGCTGGCGGGTGCTTTGGCCGCCACCTGCTTTGTTAAGGTCTATGGCATTGTATTCCTGGGGAAGCCACGCAGTCCATCCGCTGGCGATGCGCATGAAATTGATGGCTGGATGAAGTTTGGTATGACCATACCTGCGGTGCTGTGTCTGCTGCTTGGTATTCTGCCTACCGTGTTTATTCCCTTGATTGATGCCGTACCCCAATCGCTGGTGCATGCCTCATTAACGTCCAGCGTGCATGCGCATGGGTGGCTGTGGTTGACGCCGATTTCCGAGGAGCGGGCATCCTATTCCGCGCCGATTGCCCTGCTCGGCATGCTGGTGCTGGGAGGTCTGATTTACTGGTTACTGCATCCCAGAGGGGAGTCTGTCCGCCGCGCGCATTTCTGGAGTTGTGGCAATCCGCATGTGAACAGCCGCATGCAATATACCGCCACCAGCTTTGCACAACCCTTACGGCGCATTTTCTCCGATATTTATCAACCGGTCGAACACATCGATATTGAGCGGCCGGATCACAAATTGCTGACGCGTAGCATTCGTTACGAGGTGCATGCGCAGGATATGTCCTGGCGCTTTATTTACAGGCCATTGCTGACTCTGGCCGAACAGGTGAGTAAATGGGTTGCCAAACAACACCAACGCGGCGTGCACGCCTATCTGGCCTATATGTTCGTTACCGTGCTTGTTCTGCTGGGGTTCCTGCTATGACAGTAACTACTCAGCTCACCCTTGATTTGTCCAATAACTGCGTCAAACATGCTCGAGTGCAGGAGCACACTGCGCGTGTTTTCCTTGTTCTCGAACAAATCAAGGACAATCTGAGCAGTTACCTATGATACATGAAACAACATTCAGGGCATCTAAGCCGTGAAAATTTTTTTGGTGAATATCGCCCAGATATTACTGATGGTGCTGGCTGCACCGATGGCTGCCGGCATCGTTAAAAAGATGAAGGCCCGCCTGCAAAACAGGCAGGGAGCAGGCATCTTCCAGCCCTACCGTGATTTGTCCAAGCTATTTGGCAAGGAAATGGTACTGGCGGAAAATGCATCGTGGATATTTCGTGCAGCACCCTACATCGTGTTCACCTCAACGGTGCTGGCTGCCAGCGTCGTGCCGGTGATCGTGGTGGATAGCCCGTTTTCCTGGACTGCTGATGTGATTGCGCTGGCCGGATTTCTAGCCATCGGCACGTTCTTTACCGCATTGGCAGGCATGGATACCGGCACGGCCTTTGGCGGTATGGGCGCCAGCCGGGAAATGACCTTCGCCGCGCTGGCGGAGCCAGCCCTGTTGATGAGTATTTTCGTGTTATCGGTTTCCGCTCAAAGTACTAACCTGTCCGTAATGATTCACCATATTCTGGATGCCGGTCTGTTACTGAAACCTTCCATTGCCTTTGCCCTGATCGCCATGCTGATGGTGGCGATCGTTGAAAACGGGCGCATCCCGGTTGACAATCCGGGAACACATCTGGAAGTCACCATGATTCATGAGGCCATGTTGCTGGAATATTCCGGGCGTCACCTGGCACTGATCGAATGGGCCACTCAGATCAAACTGGTGCTGTTCGCCACCCTGATCTTTGACCTGTTTTTCCCATGGGGCATTGGCGGTACCGCCACGGTTTCTACATTGCTTATCGCGCTTGGTATGTGGCTGTCCAAACTGATAATATTTTTTGTGCTGCTGGTTATCATGGAAACAGGTCTTTCTAAAATGCGCCTGTTTGAAGTGCCGCAGTTTCTTAGTACGGCATTCTTTCTCGCCTTGCTCGGTATGTTTATGCATTACATTCTGGAAGTGGGCGCACTGTGAGCACTGTCTTTTTACAGCAGATCATTACCATGGGCGCAGCCCTGATGCTATTGATCTCTTTTGCGCTGCTGGCGCAGAAGCGCATGCTCTCTTTATTGCACTGGTTTGCCCTGCAAGGCGTGGTGCTGGCGGCAGTTACGGCTCTGGTGGCATACACCAGCGACAATACGGAATTGTATGTCTCCGCCATCATCACGCTGATTCTAAAGGGCATGTTACTACCCTGGGTGCTGTGGAAGATTATCCGGCAGATGCATGTTCACCGGGAGGTGGAGCCGCTGGTCAACATCCCGCTTACGATGCTGATTGCGGCGGCGCTGGTGGTGTTTTCCTATGCGGTCGCCCTGCCGATTGAACACCTTTCACATTTGATCACGCGCAACACTATTGCGGTTGCCATGGCCAATGTACTGCTCGGTATGTTGATGATGATTACGCGCAAAAAAGCCATCACTCAGGTCATTGGTTTTCTGGCCATTGAAAACTCACTGTTCTTCGCCGGCGTCGGTGCCACCTATGGCATGCCGCTGGTGGCGGAACTGGGGGTTGCCTTCGATGTGTTGATTGCCAGTGTCGTCTTTGGCCTGTTCTTCTATCATATCCGGGACACATTCGAGTCGCTTGACTTGAATCAGATGGAGAAGCGGCCATGAACTGGTTTATTTTTCTGTTGGGCGCACCGTTGGTTGCGGCGGTATGGCTGGCCTTCGATGCCCACCCGTATCGTTCTGCATGGGTGAACAAAATTGCCGCCGCTCTGACCTTTATCGCCAGTCTTGGTCTGGCATTCCAGGTGCTCCGGCATGGCCGCCTGATGGTTTGGGGCGACTGGTTCTTCATGGATGCCTTTAATGTTTTTCTGGTTGCACTGACGGCCTTTGTCGCCACGACCACGGCGATTTTTTCCGGTCCCTATATGCGCCATGAACTGGAAAAAGGGAAGATTGACGGCAGGCGCCTGCGCCTGTATCACGCCATGTATCAGTTGTTCGTATTCGGCATGTTTCTGGGGCAGACATCGAACAATCTGGCCATTATCTGGTTGTCGCTGGAAATTGCGACGCTGGCCACGGTGCTGCTGGTCTCGCTCTATCGCACGCCTGGCTCCATTTCCGCGGCATGGAAATATCTGATCATCTGCGGCGTGGGCATTTCGCTGGCCCTGTTCGGTACCGCCACGCTCTTTTTCGCCTCATCCGACGTGCTCGGGCATGGCGAGGCGGCGCTGACCTGGACCCGTCTTTACGCATCCGCCGATAAACTGGATCCGACGGTCATGCGTCTGGCCTTTGTCTTCCTGATGGTCGGTTATGGCACCAAGGTGGGTCTGGCACCCATGCATACATGGTTGCCTGATGCGCATGCCGAAGGCCCGACCCCCGTGTCCGCCGTGCTCTCCGGGCTATTACTGAATCTGGCGCTGTATGCGCTGGTGCGCTGCAAAATGCTGGTCGATGCGTCCACCGGCACGCATTTCGCGGGCAATCTCATGATGGGTTTCGGTCTGTTGTCACTGCTTGTCGCTGCCTTTTCCCTGCATAAACAGCATGACATCAAACGTATGTTTTCTTTTTCATCCATCGAACATATGGGCCTGATGACCTTTACCTTCGGTATTGGTACGCCCATCGCCAATTTTGCCGCCATGCTACACATGACCACACATTCACTGGTCAAGTCCGGCATCTTTTTTACCGTGGGGCATGCGGCGCAGACGATGGGAACACAGGTCATGTCTGATATTCGCGGCCTCATCAATCATCAACCGGGTATCGGCTGGGGGCTGCTTATCGGCACCTGCGCCATTGCCGGATTTCCGCCCTTTGGCGTATTTACCAGTGAATTTCTTATTTTCTCGGCAGCGTTGCAATCTTACCCGTGGACGGTGAGCATCTTGCTGATCGGATTACTGATTGCCGTGGCTGGATTGTTTCGTTTCGTGCCGAATATGACCTATGGAGAAGTTCCCGAACACGCTAAATTCGTGCATGCCAACATGCTACCGGTATATATCCATTTCTCTCTGGCGTTGTTGCTTGGTATTTCCATCCCCGGATTTCTCGCCGGCTGGTATCATCAGGCAGCGGCTCTGATTGCCGGAGGTGGCGCATGATTCATGAAGCGAACACATGGTTTGCCGAGCGTTTATCCGATCACGGTATCGTCACACGTTATCTGGAAGACCATCACCCGACCCATATGCCATGTTTGCAGGTGCGGCGTCTGGACTGGACGCATGCGGCCGAGGAAGCGCGGCGTCAGGGCATGCGGATGGTCTCACTATGGGCGGCGGAAGCCGGGGTACATGATGATGAGGCGCTCTATGCCTACATGGCTTTTGCCCATCCGAAACACCGGCATGTCTTATTGCGTACGGATTTAAACATGGATGATCCGGTGTTACCCGATATCAGCCGGCATTATGTGGCTGCCGTGCGCATGGAGCGTACATTGCAGGACATGTTCGGCATTCGCGTAGAGGGTCTTGCGGACACACGCAGGTGGTTGAAGCACGAACACTGGCCGGCGGCGGCGCATCCCATGCGCCGCGATTTTGCAGCCGATACATGTATGGCCAATATGTGCATGCAGACCGAAGCAGGAGAATACGCCTTCATCAAGGCTGAAGGTGACGGGGTCTATGAATACCCGGTGGGTCCCGTTCATGCGGGCATTATTGAGCCGGGGCATTTCCGTTTTCATGCCGTGGGCGAGAAAATACTCAATATGGAAGAACGCCTGGGATATGTACATAAAGGCATTGAAAAACGTTTCAAGGGGTTATCGGCAGCCACGGGCGCACGCCTGGCCGGTCATATTTCGGGGGATTCCACAGTCGCACACGCATGGGCTTTTGCCCAGGCCTGTGAACACGCAGCCAATCTTGAAGCGCCGGAGCGGGCGGTGGCTTTGCGCGCCATCCTGTGTGAACGTGAACGCATGGCCAATCACATCGGTGATATTGGTGGCGTGTGCAATGATGGCGGTTTTGCGTTTATGAATGTCCAGATGCAGCGTTTGCGCGAGGAAATGGCACGCAAGCACAGGGAAATTTTCGGTCATCGGCTGTTGATGGATCTGATTGTTGCGGGCGGTGTTGAATGTGATTTGAACGATGAATCCGCGAAGGCACTGGCTGAACATACGCGCGTGCTGGCCACTGAAGTGGAAGCATTGCGCACGATTTATGCCGATCACCCAAGCATTCAGGAACGCGTCATTGGTTCCGGCCCCGTATCCATTGAAGATGCAACATCCATTGGGCTTCTGGGTTATGCCGGACGCGCCTCGGGCGTGTATGCCGATGAGCGCGTAGAAGAGGCATATCCACCTTATGATCGCCTGAATGTACAAATACCGGAAGGCGAATTCGGTGATGTGGCAACACGGGTCTGGGTACGTTTTGAGGAAATTGCCGAATCAGCACGCCTTGTTTGCACCTTATTGAATGATCTGCCGAAGGGTGCGGTCAAGGCGGATTTGATCCCTCCGGAGGCGGGCATTTCCGGTTTCGCCGTCATCGAGGGCTGGCGTGGTGAGATTGCGGCATGGGTGCGTTTTGGTCAGGGAGGGAAAGTTGACCGCTATGCCGTGCGCGATCCGTCCGAGATCAACTGGCTGGGCCTGGAACTGGCGGTGCGCGAAGTACCGGTGCCGGATTTTCCGCTCAACAATAAATCCTTCAATTGCTCCTATTCGGGCAACGACTTATGATTTATTCAGGGAATAAATCATGTTGAGATTATTTTCTAAAATAATAAAAACAGGAAAACGTACGGAACCGCTTGGTAAAGCGGAAAATGAAATTGAGGTATTGGGGCAAAAACTGGAGGCTTCTATTCGCCGGAAGTTCAAAGGATCGTTGGCGATCCGTGAAGTGGATGCGGGCTCCTGTAACGGTTGTGAGCTGGAAATCATTGCCATGAACAACTGTTATTATGATGCGGAGCGTTTCGGGATTCATTTTGTTCCCAGCCCGCGCTTTGCAGATATGCTTCTGGTTACAGGTCCGGTGACGCGTAATATGGAAACAGCATTAAAGATGACGTATGAGGCTACGCCTGGTCCTAAACTGGTCGTGGCAGTGGGCGATTGTGCCGCCAATTGTGGCATTTTCGGTAAAGATAACTATGCCATTGCCGGTTCAGTCAGTGACATTATTCCCGTGGATGTAGTCATCCACGGTTGTCCACCAAGCCCCACCGATATCATCCGGGGCATTTTAGCCGCTGTGGAGGGTGCTTAAGTAGTTACCAATGATGTACATGCGCATTCACTGATGTTGTTGATATGCTTGCTGTTAGCGCTCGCCATGGTGCTGGCCGGAGCTGTGCTTGCCGCCATTGCCGGACGCAGCCGTCCGGAACAGGCACATCGCCTGGGACAGACGGGTGCGGTCGCTGGCTGCCTGTCGGGCCTGATTGTGGCCATCCTTGCGTTAATCCATGGTGGGACTGTGGAAATGATGCTGCCATGGAATATGCCGGGCGGCGATATGCGTCTGGGCATGGACGGCCTGTCCGCCTTCTTTTTATTACCTGTTTTCGGTCTGGGCCTGCTGTGCGCCATCTATGGCCGAACCTACCTTCAACTGCATGGCGGCGACTGCAATCCAGCTTCCCTGTGGCTGCATTTTAATCTGCTTATTTTCGGTATGGCCTGGGTCATCATTGCGCGAGATGCCCTGATGTTCATGCTGGCATGGGAAGTAATGGCGCTGGCGCCCTTCTTTCTGGTCGGCTATGAGGATGAACAGGAATCCTCGCGCCACGCGGCATGGATCTATCTGATTGCATCCCATTTGGGGGCGGTCTTTCTGCTGGTGATGTTCGTGAGTCTGGCGGCGTTGGCCGGAAGCTCCGATTTTTCCGCCTTTGCGCCCGCTCTGGCGGCACATCCAGTGTGGATTCCCATGATCTTCATACTGGCGCTGATCGGTTTTGGCTCAAAAGCGGGCTTTGTACCGATGCACATCTGGTTGCCCGAAGCGCATCCGGCCGCACCCAGCCATGTCTCCGCCCTGATGAGCGGAGCCATGCTGAAAGTTGGCATCTATGGCTTGATCCGAATCATGATGTGGCTGGGGCCGCCGCAGGCATGGCAGGGCTGGCTGCTGATTGCTATCGGTGCGGTGAGCGGTGTGCTGGGCGTTGTTTTTGCGCTGGCGCAGCACGATCTGAAACGCTTATTGGCCTACCATAGCGTGGAGAATATCGGCATTATCGTATTGGGGCTGGGCATAGGCATGCTGGGTCTGGCGCTGCATCACCCCTGGATTGCCGTGGCCGGTTTCACCGGCGGTCTGCTGCACGTCCTCAATCACAGCATCTTCAAGGGGCTGTTGTTTCTCGGTGCAGGCGCGGTGCAGGCGCGTACGCACTCGCTGGAGATTGAATCCATGGGCGGCTTGCTCAAGCGGATGCCGAAGAGTGGCTTATCCTTTCTGATCGGGGCGGCGGCGATTGTGGGGCTGCCGCCACTCAATGGTTTTGTCAGCGAATTTCTGATCTTTTTCGCCGGTTTTACCGCTGTGGCCGGAACGGCCATTGAAATGTCCGCGGGCGGCATTGCAACGCTGCTGGCTCTCGGTTTGATCAGCGGCCTGGCGGCGGCCTGTTTTGCCAAGGCCGTGGGCGTGGTTTATCTGGGTGAGCCACGCACGGATAGCGCGGCAACAGCTACGGAGGTTCCGGGAACTATGTTTGGCGTCATGCTGGCACTGGCCGGTCTGTGCATCCTGATTGGCGTCACGGCGCCGCTGGTGGTCATGGCCATGCTTGCGCCAGTGGCGCAGGCCAGCGGCATGGATGCAGGTTTTGTCTATCTGACCCTGTCCGATATGAGCCATGCCCTGATGATTGCGGTTGCCATCTTTGTACTGACGGCGATGCTGGCCATATTGCTGTGGCGCTGGCGCAATCGCAGTCTGAACGTGGCAGGCGTGCGGCGCGGGCCGACCTGGGGTTGTGGTTTTCCCTATGTCACGCCGCGTATGCAGTATTCCGCCTCTTCGTTTGCCGATCCACTCAACCGTCAATTTGGCGGTCTGATGCATATCGCCCGCCATATTGCTCATCCGACCGGGCTGTTTCCTAATGAGGCACAGTTGGCAACCCATAGCAAGGATCCGTTCCACCATATGATGTTTGCGCCCGTTTTTGCCTGGGTTCAACAGCAGCTTGGCCGGGCGGAAGTTATCCAGCGGGGGCATACGCATATCTATGTTTTGTATGTGGCCATTACCTTGTTGCTGGCCATTGTTGCTGCAGTGAACCTGTGATGGATTGCCCTTATACAAAAGCCTGCGTCACTGCTCAGATTGCCCTTGATTTGTTCGAGAACAAGGAAAACACGCGCAGTGTGCTCCTGCACTCGAGCATGTTTGACACGGCTATCGGGCAAATCAAGGGTGATCTGAGTAGTTACTGATGGATACGTTGCTTTCATGGCTCTTGCCTCTGGTTGCGTTACTTGGCGCACCTTTACTGCATGGCATCATCGGGCGCACCAGGGCATGGGTGGCAGGACGCCAGGGGCCACCGCTGTTCCAGCCCTATGTTGATCTGCGCAAACTCATGATGCGCGGCGCCGTGTATAGCGATAGCTGCTCCTGGGTGCTGCGTCTTGCGCCCGTGCTTGGCCTGGCGGCACTGATGACAGCCTTGTGGATGACTCCGTTGGGGGATGTAGCTGCACCGGTTGCATTTTCCGGTGATGCCATTGTTGTGGCCGGACTGCTGGGCGCAGGTGTATTTCTCACCCTGCTGGCGGCACTGGATACCGGCTCCAGCTTTGAAGGCATGGGGGCAAGCCGCGAAGCACATTTCGGCGCACTGGCCGAAGCATCCCTGTTTCTAACGCTGGCTGCGCTGGCGCATTTGACGAATAACACGTCGTTATCCGCTGCCTATGCGACGATTGATACGGATTTATGGCATCGTGCGCTGCCGATGTTGATAATGGTAGCTGTTTCATTCCTGATTCTGACATTGGTTGAGAATTCACGTATGCCGATTGATGATCCACACACCCATCTGGAACTGACGATGATTCATGAAGTGATGGTGCTGGATCATACCGGCCCGGATCTCGGCTTTATCCTCTACGCTTCATCACTCAAGTTGTGGCTGCTGAGTTCGCTCGTGGTCGGTATCATCATCCCTGTGAATACGGGTAATTTGTGGATGAATGCTATCATCGGATGGGCAGGCATGGGCGTGTTGGCCATCATTATCGGCCTGATCAGCGCATTGATGGCGCGCCTGCATTTGAAGCACACGCCGCCCCTGATTGTGGGCGCGGGCGCACTCTCTGCCGTGGCCCTGATGATGGCGGTGCGCTAGTGCCGCCCTTTACACACTGATGGATATTCTTTCCGGGCTGACACAGGCCATCAGTATTCTGACGATTTTCGCACTGCTCGGCACTACGCGCATCGCCACATGTATTTTCTGGCTGGCGCTGCAAGGCATCCTTATCGGCTCGATTCCCGTACTTCTGCTGGATGTGCCGCTCGACTGGCATATGGAATTACTGGTCGCCGCCAATGTGGCGTTGAAGGGGTTTCTCTTCCCATGGATGCTCCAGCGTTTGCGGGGACGAACGGGTTACCGCAGCGTGGTGGAACCCTTTGTCGGTTTTGTCGGCTCCGTATTATTCGGCATTGCGGCGCTGGCCTTTGCCATCTGGTTGGCGAATCACATCAACGCAGCCCTGTCCGGTCGTTCATTTGAAGCCCTCGATATGGCAATTTTCATGATTCTGAACGGTCTGTTCCTGATGGTCACGCGGCGTAAGGCGGTGATGCAGGTGTTAGGTTATCTGGTGCTTGAGAACGGTATCTTCGTCTTCGGTTTAAGCACGGTCACGGTCGTGCCGCTGCTGGTGGAACTCGGGGTATTGCTGGATGCCTTTGTCGCTGTATTCGTCATGGGGATGGCGGTGTACCGCATCAATCGCGAATTTTCCGATATTGATATAGATAAACTCGATTCACTGCGCGGATGATACCTGATTCCTTTCTGCTCTGGTTGCTGCTGCTGTTGCCGGTATGCGGTGCCGTGGTTTGTCTGCTTGCGCCCAAAATGGTGCATGGCACGGCCATCGGCATCAGTGCGGTGCATCTATTGTTATCCCTGCTGGCCGCAGGGCGGGTATTGGTGCAGGGCGCTTTGTACGGCGCGGATCACTGGCTGTTTGTGGATGCCTTGTCCGCCTTCCATCTGATTGTGCTGGGGCTGGTCTATCTGTCCAGTTCCATCTACGCCCGTGTCTATTTCTCCAATGAACATGGCCGCCATCGTTTTACTCCGCGCGTGGCGCGGCGCTTCGGTGTGTTATGGATAGGCGCGCTCGGCGCGATGACCCTGCTGCTTACATCCAACAATCTCGGTATCATGTGGGTAGGCATGGAAAGCACAACGCTGTTGACCGCATTTCTGATTTCGCTGTATGTGGATCGCTTGTCGCTGGAAGCCATGTGGAAATACCTCATCATCTGCTCGGTGGGCATCGCCTTCGCCTTCATGGGCACGCTGCTGGCCGCGGCCTCGGTGGAACATGTCGAACTGATGCAAAATACCGGCATGTTGTGGACGGCATTGACGGACCCCGCCGTTACACTCGATCCGGTTCTGATCAAGATTAGCTTTGCCTTTCTGATGGTGGGTTATGGCGTCAAAGCGGGGCTGGCGCCCGTGCATTCCTGGCTGCCCGATGCGCACAGTCAGGCGCCCACGCCCGTCTCGGCGATGTTTTCAGGCTTTATGCTGAACGCCGCATTGTACTGTATCCTGCGTTATGTGCCCCTGCTCAATCACGCCATCGGCCCGGATCTGGCCCGTACGATGTTATTGATCTTCGGTGGACTATCCATGCTGGTTTCGGCGGCCTTTATTGTGTTCCAGACCGACATCAAACGCCTGCTGGCCTATCATAGCGTCGAGCATCTCGGCATTATCGCGCTGGGCTACGGGCTGGGTCCGTTGGGTGCCTTTGCCGCCATATTTCACACCTTGAATC